>JAJYOM010000156.1 GCA_021796175.1 Thermoplasmata archaeon | reverse complement strand
CATCCATGCGACGCCTCCTGCAAGCAGTGTTCCAAGCGTCACACCGTAACTGGCCGGGTCAACACTGATATTTTCAATCGTGCCTGCTGTTGACAGGCCGGTGAACTGCTTTCCCAGGTAGAGTGTCACATTCCTTCCGTAGCCCGCCGGGCTGATGAAGTCCGAAATAACGGTTCCCTGCAGCGAGGCCAATGAGGCCAGCCCCTCATGGAAAACTTCCAGTAGGACAATCGATGTTATCGTGTTCCAGAAGAGGACGAACACAAGGAACAGCGCTATTGATATGCCAAGGACAGCAGTCTGCGATCTCATGAGCTGCGAGAAGAGGTACACCAGCCCGATGAATGCCGAGCCTTCCACCAGATACGTCCATATGAGTCCGGCGATATTGCCCAGCGGCAGCCCCTTCGCGTAGTAGCTGTATACGCCTGCATCGAAGATAAGGATGGATGCAGCAACTGCTATGAGTATGGCGATAGTGTTTCCAAGGAATCTCGACATGAGAAGCCCTCCCCTGGTTACCGGTCTTGCGAGAACAGACTCCAGCACACCTCCTGTTTTGTCCTTACCGTAAGTGAGGTATGCCATGAACACAGCGAGTATCGGAATCGCAATTCCGAAGATATCGCCCAGCAGGCCCGAAAGTGACACAATGTCTATCACCCTGTGGATTGGTGACACCGAAGGGCTCTGGGTTGCCACAGCATATGCTACCAGGGAAGATGCAAGCAGTATCAGCACCACCATGACAAGAACAAATCTGCTCCTGAACGTCCTCTGAAGCTCGTATATGATGCTGTTCACTCAACCAATCCCCTGCAGGATGGGACCAAATCAGTCATAACGCTTCGCGAGCAGGTATGCTATCAGGACTGGTACGGCTATCCAGACAATGCCAATCACGCCGAGCGATACAAGTGTAACACCGTAATTTGCAGGATTGATTTGCGTACCTCCGCTTGGCCTCTGAAGTCCCAGGATTGATGAGCTGTTTGTGATGTACATGACAAGATTCCTCGAATACCCGGACGGGCTGCCGAAGTTGAAGTTGACAAATCCCTGAAGAGAGGATATTGAACCTATTGTGGCATGGAAGACCTCGAAAAGCACAAGATCCTCGACGACACTCCAGAGCAGCGCGAGGACAAGGTAAATGCCTATGGACATGCCAAGCACCGCAGACTGCGACTTCAGCAGGTGTGAAAACAGGTACACAAGGCCGAGGAAACCTGCACCCTCCACCAGGTATGTCCATACCAGCGCCAGGAACATGTTTGCAGGAATGAATTTGTAATAATAGCTGTACTGGCCTGCGTCTATCAGAAGGGTTGAAATCAAGAGCGCAATAAGTATGGCTATTACGCTTGCGACAAATCTCGTCAGTATAAGTTCTCCCTTGGTCACAGGCCTGGTGACGACAGATTCCAGCACGCCGCTGGTCCGGTCCTTTCCATATGTCAGGTATCCCATGAAAACTGCAAGAATCGGTATAAGCACGCCGAAAATCGCGTCCACGATGGCGAACAGTCCGTTATCTGTTATGACCCTGTCTGCCCTCGGTATGGATGCGGGCGAACTTGTCGCAAGGGTGTATCCCAGCAGTCCCCCGATGAGGATTATTATGCCCATCATTACAAGAACAAATCTGCTCCTGAACGTCCTTTCCAGTTCGTAAAATATGCTGTTCAATCAACCACCGATCACTTTGAAGAAGTACTCTTCCAGCTTTCCGTCACTTTTGTTGATTTCCTCGATCTTGGGCCGCTCAATCAAATCCACAATCTTCCCCTTGTGGATTATCGCTATCCTGTCAGCCACATTCTCCAGCTCGTTCAGTATGTGTGAGGAAAGCAGCACCGCCTTTCCTTTCGCCTTGAGGTCAACCATCAGCTTTCGCATGAACCTTATGCCTTCCGGGTCGAGCCCGTTGAGTGTTTCGTCGAAGAAGTAATTCTGTGGATCGTTCAGCATCGCCGCAGCGAGAGAAAAGCGCTTCTTCATCCCCTGGGAGTAGTTTCGCAGTTTTTCATTCATGCTCTCGCCGAGGCTCACCTGCTCGAGAAGCTCCCTTCCTTTCCGTATTGACTCTTCCGCCTTCATGCCGTAGAAGCCGCCGTAATAGCGCATGAGTGTCAGCGGTTTGGCGTTCGGCTCGAAGTTTGGAAGCTCCGGCACCCATCCGACCTTTGCCGACGCCTCTGTCTTTTCCCTGACAATGTCATGCCCGTCAATCAGGACGGTACCTGAAGTGGGATAGATTATGCCTGTTGAAATCCTGATAGTTGTTGACTTGCCGGCACCATTCAGTCCGGCGAAACCCATTATCTCACCGTCCTTTATCTGCATGTCCACTGCACTGACAGCCGGCCGTGCATTCCTGGAGTAAATCTTTGTAAGTTTCTTGATCTCGATCAAGAGCTGGTCACCGCAGTTTACTATTCCCAACTAGTATTAGAATTAATCACCTGTCTGATATAGTCCACGTGCTCAGTTATGCAAAACTTTCGCACGTGGATGTTTGTGTTGCCTGGCACTTCAGATGATTTGCATGCGCTCCGTGTAGTTTGCCGGATCCTTGACGCCTTCGTAGTCCACGCCGTCCTTCCATTTTGCGTATGCCCAGGTCTCGTAGGTTCTCTTCTGGGAGGGTGTTGCCCGCACTTTCTGCTTTACAGTCAGCTTCGCCGGCTTCTCTCCCGCTCTGACCGATATGTCCTTCATAAGGCCTTCCCTTGAGACAAGCAAACTGGCCTGCTGTCCGGGCTTGAGTTCCTCTATGCGCGCCTTGAGATCTTCCGCCTTCGTCCTTATGCCGTTTACTGCAACGATTTCATCGCCGGGGAAGAGGCCAGCTTCAGCTGCCGGGCCGCCTTCAAGCACAGTTGCAATTACCGCCTTGTTTTCCGAGGACATGAATATGCGGAGACAGCCCTTTCCGTCCCCTTTCTCATTCTCAAGGCCGAGTCCGGCCAGCCCGAGATATTTTTCAAAAGGCAGATCTCCCCTTCCGGCTATGCATTTTCTATAGAAGTCGCCGATGTCCCTGCCGCTCACTGTTTCGCAGGCTTCGACGAAATCCTTCTCCGTGAATCCGCTGCCCTTGCTGTAGGTAGCCCTGTAGAGATGGCGCATTACGTCGTCCAGCCTCTTCTTCCCGCCTGTGGCGGAAACGATGAACAGGTCGAGCAGCATGCCTATCAGTGAGCCCTTGTTGTAATATGAGATGCCTGAGTTCAGCGTGTTCTCGTTTCGCCTGTAGAACTTTATCCAGGTGTCGAAGCTCGACTCCTCCGCGCTCTGGTGCATCCTTCCCGGCGTGTTCCTGTACGTCTCCATATACCTGGCAAGTGCGCGCAGAAACTCGGCCGGCGTCGATATCTTCGCCTTCCTGATTGCAGTGACCTCGAAGTATGATGTGAAACCTTCGGACACCCAGAGAAGTTTGGTGTAATTTTCCTTGGAATAGTCAAACGGTCCAAGTGCAGTCGGCCTCAGTCTCTTCACATTCCAGAGGTGAAAGAATTCATGCGAGAAGAGTTCCAGATTGGCGATATAGTTCTCCCTCTCCGAGAAGACGAAGGGATCTGAGATGCAGTGTGTCGAGTTGAGATGCTCAAGCCCGCCCCCCTTTTTCGGTATCATCTGGTAAATGAACACGTACCTGTCGTACGGCACATCCTTCATTATGGATATCTCGGATGCCACGATCTTCTTCAGATCTGCCAGGAATTTCTCCCTCTCTATGTTGCCCTTGCCGTATAGCGCAACTTCATGCTCCTTGCCCGATACCTCGAACTTGTGCACCTCATGGCTGCCAACCTCTATCGGCGAATCAATGAGTATATCATAATTTTCTGCCCTGAATGTCCACTTTCC
>JAJYOM010000155.1 GCA_021796175.1 Thermoplasmata archaeon | reverse complement strand
TACAGGCTACATCACCGAGGGGCAGTTGGTTGCAGAGAGGGGACTGCATATGTCAGGGACTTATCCACCGGTTGATGTAAGGCGCTCGCTTTCCAGGCAGATGAGCCAGGGCATAGGAGAGGGAAGGACGAGGGAAGATCACAAGGAGATATCGGACCAGTGTTTTGCAGCCTACGCGAGGGGGAGGGATCTCAGAGGGCTGATGTCAATCGTTGGAAAGGAAGCTCTTTCCCTTAAGGACAGGAAGTACCTTGAATTTGCCGATGCGTTCGAGCAGACTATTGTATCACAGAGAAAGGATGAGAGAAGGACTATCGCCGATACACTTGACAGGATGTGGAAGGCAATCTCGATACTGCCGGTCGATGAGCTGACGAGGATCGATGAGAAGTACATAAGGAAATATCATCCGCAATTAGCGGGGAAGGTGGAAGGGAACGCCCGGTGAGGAGGTGAAGCCGACAAGAGCGGAACTCCTCGACGTGCGCAGGAGGATAGAGATAACGGAGGGAGGGCACAGGATACTCAAACTGCGCAGGGACGGTCTTATACTCGAATTCTTCAGGGTTCTCAAGGAAGCCGTTGATGTAAGGAGGAGGATTGTCGAGGGATACAGAGAGGCAAGGCATTCGCTTTCGGTCGCCCAGGCAATAGATGGAGTTCTTGTCATTTCTTCAGCCGCTAACGCAGTTTCCGAGATACCGCCAGTCGAAGTGGGGGAGAGAAGCGTTATCGGGCTCAGGACAGCGACGATAAGCACAACATTCAGGATACCGGAGCCGCAGAACAGGGGATACGGCATAATAGGCACATCATACCACATAGACTATGCAGCAGAGCTGTATGCAAATCTGCTTGCTACTGCAATCAGGGCAGCCGAGATCGAGACAACAATGAGGAAACTGCTCGAAGAGATTGAGAGGGCGAGGCGGCGTGTGAGTGCACTTGAATTTATTGTTCTTCCGGGACTCAGGGAATCGGAATCATTCATCAGGATGAGGCTTGAGGAACTTGAAAGAGAGGACAAGTTCCGCCTCAAGAGGATAAAGCAGAGGGCAGAGGCAGCATTGCTGTCCCGGTAACTCCACACTGTGTCTGGCAAACAGAAAAGGTAAAAGCGTGTAATGATTCTGTGTCATACCAGAAGTGTGGACAGATGTTCGGGAATTTAGGTTTGAAAGGACTGGTGGGTGGAATGGCGTTGCAGCTCGGAGGCGGTGCCGGGATAGCAGCGGGTGCGATCCTTGGCCTCATTCTTGTCGTGATAGTGGTCGCCTGGTCTGTCAAGGTGGTCAAGGAGTACCAGCGCATTGTAAACTTCAGACTCGGCAAGGTGCAGGCTGAGAAGGGCCCGGGCATAGTCATGGTTTTTCCTGTCATTGACAGGCCGGTCCGTGTCGATCTCAGGGAAAGATTCCTGCAGATTCCGCACCAGACGTGCATCACGAAGGATAATGCTCCGGTGGACATTGATTTCATAATTTATTTCAAGGTCATCAACGCGGCGGACTCAGTAGTTCAGGTCAACAACTTCGAGGGCGCCGCGATGGGCATAGCGACCACGACGCTCAGGGCGGTTATCGGTGATATAAACCTGGACGAAGTGCTTTCAAAGAGAGAGGAAATAAACGCTCTTCTCAGGACAAAGCTGGATGATGTCACAACCCGATGGGGCGTCAAGGTGACGAACGTCGAGATAAGGGAGATACTGCCGCCGAAGAATGTGTCCGATGCAATGATATTGCAGATGTCTGCTGAAAGGAGCAGGAGGGCCGTCGTGACAGAGGCAGAGGGAAAGAAATCCGCTGCGATTACTGTTGCAGAGGGCGACAGGCAGAGTTCGATACTCAGGGCTGAGGGCAACAAACAGTCGGCAATCCTTCAGGCCGAAGGATACGCTCAGGCGCTGTCAACTGTCTTCGGCGCAGCCAAGGCGATAGACCAGAAAACACTCACAATTCAGTACCTCGATACACTGAAGGCGCTCGGGAGCAGCCCTGCCACCAAATTCGTCCTTCCCGCAGAATTCACTCAGCTGATTCAGCCGATAAAGGCAATGATCCAGAGTGCCGAAACGGAAGCGGCGAAAGGTGAACAGTCTTGACCGCCGACCACGGCTCCCGCAGGGAAACGCTGAAGGACCGGATTTTCCTTTTCGGCATACGCCCGCTTCTCCTTGTGATAGCTATTGTGGTCGTGGGGATTTATGTGCTTGCGGAGGGCATATATGCCAGTGACCCGGAGGTGGGAGTCATAGGCATAGTCATCACACTTATCGGTGCCGGGCTCGGATATGGCTTCAGACTCACCACAATACACAAGATAACAAAGCGCTACTACCACGTGAGCACAGTTGTGGGAAAGACAGGCGTTTCGAAGAGCAGCTTTGACCCGTCAAACAAAGGGGTAGTCAACGTCGAAAACGAATACTGGAGCGCGATATCGGACGAGCGAATCGGGGAGGGCGAGAGCGTAATTGTCATTTCCGTCGCGCAGGACAAGGTGACGCTGAAGGTCAGGAAGGCGTAGCATCGGACTTCAGGCTGCGCCTCCTTTGCCTCCCTTCAGCTCTTCGACCCTCACCCTGCCGTCGACGTATTCAACGACCCTGACGAGTTTGCCCCGGCTTATCGGCAGGGCTGCAGTGCAGGTCCAGTCCTCGGATCCGATTATGCACACACCGTCATTCCCCGGTGCAACATCGGTAACCATCTTCCCCTCCTTTCCCTCGAGTCTCTTCGGATCTATCACCTTGGGCTGACGCATCAGCGCCTTTCTGATGCTTGCCAGGTAGATGAATCCAATCGCCAGTATACCCGCGACAATGCCCATCAGTATGTAACTGAACGGGCCATACGGCGAGGGCGAATAACCGGCCGCATTTCCTGCAAGCAGCCAGGTACCGACCATGCCCACTGCGACACCGGCGGTGATGAATATGCCATGCCCTGCCTTAATCTCGACGAAGATCAGTATGGCGGCGAGTATAAGCAGTGCAATTGCAACTGCCGGGGCGCCAATTGCCCCTGCGCCGATGAAACCAAGCGCGATGAGTACGACCGCAACTGCCGTCAGGAAAACCGTCCTGTGCAGCATATCTATTGCAAGTGCAACGAAACCTATCACGATGAACAGCCCGTCGACCGTTGAATTGCTGATGAAACTCAGGAACTGGTCATACACAGGCTCGTTGAAATAGTGAAGCTGGCCGGTGCTGATTCCAACCAGGGAAAGGAAATCCTGAAATGTGTACGCCATCCCGCTTACAAGTCCAATTGCCGCAGCAGTCTGCGCATCGTAGGCAGAGTTGTTCTGTGCCATGTTTACTGCCGCTGTCACGTTGTAACTGTTCTTGACTGCGAGCGCCCGCATGTATGTGATCATTGCCTGCTGCACATGCTGCTGCTCCGACTGTGTGCCACCCACAACATACGGGGTGGAAGGTCCGATTATCGACCCGTTTCCCATGTAAATTCCATCTGTTGCAAGCGCAATGTAGCTTCCAGCCGATGCCGCCATGCCGGAAGCGGGAACGTAGGTGTAGACGGATGAGCCGTTCGACTCAACACTCTGTATGGAGGTGACGATGGACATCATGTAATTCAGCAGCCCTCCAGGCGTGTTCATGACAATCACCATGTCGTAGTTGTTGGCAATTGCTGCAGAGGCTGCCTTCTGGACATAGTCAGCCGCACCCTGATCCACCTGCATGTTGAAAGTCACCACTATCACTCCCTTTGAGGTGTGGGGAGCAGTGCTGATACCGGCCTGCGCGAGAGGCATGGAAGCAAGGAATGCGGCAAGCAGCAGCACAATGAGCAACAGCCGCTTCGTTACAGTCACCGCTACTGCTAGGATCATGCAAATACAAGAGCCTTGCAGTGTA
>JAJYOM010000154.1 GCA_021796175.1 Thermoplasmata archaeon | reverse complement strand
ACTTCAAGCAGATGCGAAAAAGGCCACAGATGTGTTGGGCACATTCGGCGAGTTCATTCAGGTCAATGAATCGCTGATGGATGCAATAACCGCTCTTTCCGGAAGCGGACCTGCCTATATAGCAATCATCATAGATGCACTTGTCAGTGCGGGCCTGAAGGTCGGCATACCAAGAGATGTTGCTTTCAGGCTCGTTGCCAAGACGCTGACAGGCACGGCGAACCTGCTCTCGAGCCACCCTGTTCATCCGGCAGAGCTGCGCGACGCCGTAACCACACCGGCGGGGACGACGATTGCAGGCATCTATGAACTGGAAAAAGGTTCCGTCAGGACCAGCATAATGAACGCGGTCGACGCCGCTACAGAAGCGTCCAGGAAAGTTGCTGCAACATTCGACTCGGCATTTGAACCATAGAAGCTGTCTCGGGTGCGGAATGTCACACTGATTACACTATCAGCGAAAGGTCACCAAACTCATGCCAGCTGTAACCTATCTCCTTTGCGACTGAGTAGGCTGACAGGAGTGTTGAATCGTCGACAAGGGCGGAAACCATATCCACATGGGAACCGTCCGGTTCATGCAGACCGGTTATGAGGCCGTCTATCATGCCGAATCTGAAACCCGGCGTGATGTAGATGTCGGTCCTTCCATGAATGGGCTTTCTGCCTGAGATTGCACATGATTCCAGCGCTCTCGCAACAGTGGTACCCACTGCCAGAACGCGACCGCCCTCTTCGTGCGTTTTCTGAATTTGTTCAAGCGTCCTCCTGCTAACTGCGTATTCCTCATCGAGCAGCCTGGTCGCGTTTTCGAATTCTGATGACTCAAGAGAAGAAAGATTGCAATGCAGAGTAATTGTGGCAAAACGCACCCCATTCTTCTCCAGCGACTGCATCACCCTTTGGGTAAATGGCCGCGACGCAGAAGGAAATTCGACGGAGCCAGGCAGCGACGAGAAAACAGTATCGTATGTTTCCGGAGGTAGATCGAAAGGTATGTGACCGTATCTGATATACTGCCCGAATTTGCTCATCACAGACGTGAATTCGAAGTAATCCGCAGGCTCAACCCACCAGTACCTGTGGAAGAGACTGTGCCTTTTCACCAGTTTCACTCCCGTAGATTCAGGCACTGTCAGTGCTATTTCTCTTTCCGACAGTAATTCACCTATGTTCCGCGGACGCGGCTCGCACAGCATCATCCCGTGCACTGAACTCGTGCCGAAATTCAGTTTGCCTCTTCGGCCGCTCTCCGTGAAGAATACGTTGAGTGAAGACGGAATCATGAGTGAATCATTGAACACCAGAAGATCACCCGGACGAAGAAAGTCACGCAGGCCGATGAAAGGTGATCCGCTGACCATCCCTCTGCTCCTGTCTATCGTGAGCAGTTTGACCTCGTCTTTCGCTGCGCCGTAGAATTCCGGCGGAAGGTGTGCGGTGTTGTAATCGAACATGTGTTTCATAGTCTCAGCCTCACCTCGCCGTGAGTTGCTCACAAATCAGTTTATAGACATCTGTAGCGGCTGTATCGGGGTGCTTTAGCTGACTGACGTCCGCATCCGGGATCGCAAGCCGATGCATTTCAGTGTCCATGTCACCTGGATCTATGTTCATCGCACGCACTCCCGCTTTGGCGAGCTCGACATCAAGCACATTGATTGCCTAGTTGAAGGCTGCCTTCGAAGCGCCATATCCTGACCATCCCGCATAAGGAGTGCGCGATGCGTCGGATGTAATGTGAACGATTATGCCTTTCGCATTCATCAACGGCAGGAGCTTCTGAACAACATTGAAATTTGCGAACACATTGGACTCAAACAACCTTCTCAGTTCCATAAGATTAATCTGATCGAATGCAGGAAGTGGAAGTTGTCCTATGGTGCCGGCATTCAGCACCAGAGCGTCGATGTAGCCAGGCTTCGCCCTGATCACGCTCCTGAGATTCAGCACGTGATTTTCCAGCCTGATATCACATGGAACTGTGCTAGCATCCGCATTTTTGTCTTCTTTCAGGGATTCCAGCAGTTGTATCCTGCGCCCGCACCCTGTAACCGACCAGCCCTCTGCCGAGAATTTGTTGAACAAGCTTCTGCCGAGTCCGGAAGTGCAGCCGGTAACAACTGCAGACATCTTCTCTCTGTGTTCGTTCATTGCAGACATGTAATGAGGATGGTAATTGATATTTATAAGCTTTACAGTTTAATAATTTTATAAACATGGCAGCAACCTGCGCGGCTCATGCTTTAAAATACAGATAGATGTCAGCCACATTCGTGCCAGTGTCTCCAGTGTTTATGGTCGTATGGTTAGATGCGAAATATGTGCCGGTGTCAAAGTTCCTCAGAAAGGTGGATGAATCGCCGTTGGCCGATGAAAGGCCGCCGGCGGCAGATGTGTTTCCGTCTCTGCCATCCGTTGCGAATGCCGCAACAAATTCGCCTTCGCGCAATAGACCGGCGCACGACAGCGCGAAATGCTGGCACCTGCCTCCTTTCCCTTTCCTGGTAACACGTACACGCACCTCTCCTCCTCCGACGTAAAGTCCCGGACCCTTCAGCGACGCTCGAGCATTACCGACAAATCGTGCTGCTTCGTAGTCGACATCACCAACGAGCTTACCGGGAAATGCCAATGCCTTGTAACCTTCATAAGAAGCTGCTGCCACGGCAGATGCGACTGCCGCAGAATTGTCCGCAATTATGGTGTTGGCCGTCGGGCCGAGCGATTGATCTCCGGGTTTGACAGTTTCATATCTGCCTGACAGCAAGGTCTCTTCCAACCCTTCCAGGAACTCGATTGCCCCGTATCGTCTCATCAGGGCGACCGCGTCTGATGTGGTCGTGTGGTCAGGAGAAGTCGGGCCGGAACCTATGTCTTCGAGCGCGTTTCCCATTACGTCAGAAATGATCAGCGAAGTTATGCCGCGCGGATGACAAAGACGCGAAAGTTTTCCACCCTTTATCCTTGAAAGATGTCGTCTGACGCAATTAATTTCAGATATGCTCGCTCCGGCAAGCATCATTCGTTCAGACACTGCTCTTTTCCTCTCAAGTCCTACGAAGTCGAGGGGCGCTGAAAGCATCGATGATGCACCGCCGCTAAGCAGGAAAATAATCCGAGTGGCTTCTGAACTGTTGAGCAGCATTTCGACACAATCATTCGTATTCTCAACAGTCGTTTCATCAGGAAAAGGATGAGAGCACTTTCGCAGGATTACGTCACCTATATTCCCTTCGGTATTGCAATTTATCTGACCGCGTCCAAGCGGTATGCCTGATGCCTTCAGCGCGGATGCCATCTGTGCCGATGCTTTTCCTCCGCCGGCACAGATTATGTCTGCGCCGGACAGAAATGATGCAAACTTTCTACCGGCGTCAGTTGCGAGATATTCAGGTATGCAACGGGACGGATGAACTGCATGGATTGCAGACTCAAGGGCCCTGCATATCAGCCCTGCTGCTGCCTCGCCTGCGAATGCTGCGAGTTCACCGAAATTTGTTATCAGACTCATCTTCAACTATCTTGCCATTCTTGCATGCGCCGCAGCCAGTTCGCCCTTTGACTGGGCGGCAAGCGTGGAGAGTTCTCCTGCCAGTATGACTGCCCCCATTATTTCCGCAAGCTTAAGCGCGCGTCCGCGCCCGCGGCATCCCATCAGATCGAGCGCTTCGCTCTGCGTCGGCAACGAAGTGCCGCCGCCCACTGTGCCCACTTCCAGTGCGGGAAGTCTAACGGAAATGTAGAGGCCCCCGTTAACCTTCTCGGCCAGAGAGATTCCCATGCTTGCTTCAACAACCTGCGCGGCGTCCTGTCCGGTGGCTATGAACATGGCGGCCGCCATGTTAGCGAAATGAGAATTGAAGCCATAAGACAGGGACATGGCGCTGCCGACCATGTTCTTCCTGATCGAGGTATCGGCAAT
>JAJYOM010000153.1 GCA_021796175.1 Thermoplasmata archaeon | reverse complement strand
ATTTCTTGACTTCCTTCATTTCCTGCCGCAGAAGGGCAAACTTCTGATTCTCAGCTCAACGTTGTGGCTTTCGAAGAAACTCCTGAGCCATGGTTCTCCAATTCTTGGCAAGTTCAAGGAATTCAATATCTCACTGATTGATCTGGACGATATCCTCGGATCCTTGAGCGGGTCTGGCAGATTTCGTTTGGAGACATCGATATTCCTGAGGGAACCGCTGGCCATCCAGTTCTACGATGAGAGTGTTTCAGACGCGCTGGAGTTTGCAACAAACGTTATAACCGGTTCAATGAATACGGTCCCTGCATTGGTCGGTGAGATATTTTCGGAGGAGGAGAGAATACTTTCCAGAACTTACGAAGCAATAATATCGGCAATCGCCTCTAAACATTATGTGAGTTCTGAGATTTCTTCAGTGCTGTTTTCCAAGAAACTGATTGATAAGGATGACCCGAGCCTTATTCAGCAGTACCTGAACAATCTGCTCAGGATGGGACTCATAAGGCGACTGAAGGTGTTTGCCAGAAACAGATATCAGTACAGGGTAAGTTCGCCCCTGGCCGCGACTTTCTACTATCTGAATGAAAAGTACGGCATTGCGGAAAGGGACGTCAGGCCATCCGAAATCAGGGAAAAAATCAGCGAGTTACTGCCTCTGCTCGTAGAGGACGAGGTGAGGTCAAGCATAGCTGCAATACTGGGAATGGAAGAACAGGTGGCGGAGTCTGTGAATGCGGACGGGATATTTCTTGCGTTCAAGAAGCCAAGAGCTGCCCTCGAGGTGAAATGGAGTGAGCGCGTTGATATATCCAGGGTGGAGGAAGCGATGAAGGACATCGATGTGCAGAGGAAGATACTCTTTGTGCCGGACAAGAAGGGGCTGAAGAGCAATTCGCTCGAAATCTGGGATGTGGGTGACCTCATGAGTTCCACACAAGGCTAGATGGGGAAAATTTGGTTCCTCGCAGCTACAACTCAGGTTTGTTAGGGACAGTGTGTCGAATAGGTTTCATATCCCTGCTCCAGTCAAACTCACGATCAATCAGATGGTATGTCGTTCCGCGGGACGGCCAGACTGTCATCAGGGACTCCTGGATCGATGGAAACAAACACAGGCAGTTCGCACTTTCCTCCATAGCACTTAGCGGGAACACAATTATCTTCGGAATGGGACAGTAGGGGCAAGACAGAAACGGCTAGGACGGAGTTCCGCTTTCTGTGGCGGCTCGGTCATTCAATGGCAAAAGGACGGCCCTAACTCCTTGAGGTGCGGGGCGTGAACCTACTTATGCACTCTTGCGCATCCTCCTTCCAATGAGCGGAGAAATAACGAAGATAGTGGAAACATCGCTTTATGTCCATAACCTCGAAACGAGTGAAAGATTCTACACCGATGTGCTGAAGCTCAGGGTTCACAGCAGGAAACCCGGCAGGGATGTTTTCCTGATGGCCGGGAAGACCATGCTTCTCCTGTTCAATCCAGTGTTCCTCAGGGAGGAGGCAATCAGGGAAGGCAAGAACGCAATCCCGCAGGTTTACGAGCACGGCAGGACGCATATTGCATTTGAAATAGAACGCGGGTCGCTGGAGGAGTGGATCGGAAGGCTGGAGGAAAAGGGTGTGCGCATAACACACAGGGAGACATGGGAAACAGGCAGCCGTTCCGTCTATTTCGAGGATCCGGAGGGAAACGTCGTTGAGCTGCTGGAACAAGGTCTCTGGCCCCTGAAGGATTGATATGCTCCAAAAGACGACAAACGCCATAATTCGAATATCGCCGGTCCCCCGGATTAAAATCGGCATTGCTGCTTGAGGTTTGTGCTGGAATGTGAGTTACGGAGAACCCTTCCCCGTACACTTCCATAATGCTCTGTTCCATAGGGAAAGGAGATCATTGCTACGGACTCCTTCGGCCGAGCCCCGGTTCACCGGTCAGCCATGGGTTTGCGGCATCGGCATCCATTGTGCTATGTGGCCTGCCGGCATAACCGCGCCAGCCTTCTGCCCGAAGCAATCCGTCGCTCTGCTCAAGGAAAAGTAATGAGTTCCATTCCGTGCAGACGTGCAAGGCATAATGACAGTGGTGACCGGAAATGTGTATTGCAGCGCGAATATTGTGCTAACCTACGTCAGTCCACGGGGGATGCGGCGATGAAGCGTTCTCCTTTTGAACTGATTTCAGCTCTGAGGCGGTCCTGCAGAAACTGGATGGCGGTCATCCCATTCTTCGCTTTTACGAAGAGAGGACGATTGCGTTCAGAACTCATAGAACCTGACGTTAGCGTGCTAATGACTCGTGAAGATTTCCTGATACTGGCGCATCTGCTTAACAGCGGTTTCAATGTTGCAGGCGCCGATGGCGCGACCGTGACTTTGGCGAACGGTCGCATCAGAGTGAAGTGCAGGCTGGGATCAGAATTTGATATCATCCGGCCGAATTTTGCCGATATGGGATATTTGAAATCCGGCCTTTGAGCCTATGCCTTTTCCATTACATGTGGAAATATGATGATACCAATCAAGCGAAGAGCGATTTGCGAAGGTTACTGGAAGCAGACGATGTGCTCTCTGCCAAGTTCCTTCAGGGAATTGAAGCCCGACAGTGCAAGCTGAAGCGAAAGCTCACCCTTGAATTCCCTGAAAAGCCTTTCAACACCACGCCTTCCTGCAGCAGCAAGCGCATACGCGTACGGCCTGCCTATCAGCACACCGGCAGCACCCATGCAGAATGCACGCATGACATCCGACGCATGCCTCACGCCAGAGTCCAGGAATATCTCTCCATCGTAACTTCTGCTGCCGGTTATCTCGTTCAATGCATCGATGGTGGATATCGCGCCATCGACCTGCCTGCCACCATGGTTGGAAACTACAACACCTTCCGCCCCGTGCTCGAATGCGGACCTGACGTCCTCGACACTTGTTATACCCTTGACCAGAAGCGGCAGTGACGTCCAGGATCTGATTTCGTCGAAATAGTTCCAGTCAAAGGCCGGGTTTACATAGATATTCAGCCACTCCATTATGGCGCTCTTCATGTCCTTCTCAGGTTCGACCGCCAGCCTCTTTCTGAAAACAGGGTCAGTGACGTAATTGGCAATACCATGTCCCTGCAGGAACGGAAGATATGCGTTCCTGAGATCATTTTCCCTCCACCCCAGCATCGTTGTGTCTACCGTCACCACTATTGCGCTGAAACCGGATCTCTCGGCTCTCCTGACAAAGCTCTTCATGATCTCCCTGTCCTTTCCCGGATAAAGCTGAAACCACTTTTCGGCGCGTGGCGCACTATGTGCAATCTCCTCGATACTGTTCGAGGAGACAGTGGAGAGGCAGTAGGGGATGTCGAGGGATTCGGCAGCCATCGCGCCCATGACGTCAGCGTTCCGTTCGATTATCGAAAGGGCGCCGAGAGGTGCGATGATGAACGGGCTGCTCCTCTCTCTTCCAAGAAAATTGCACCTTATGTTGGATTTTTCGACATTCCTGCAGTATCTCGGCCTTACACGGTAATGTCTGAACCTTTCCTCATTCCCGCTGTACGTGTCGCAGGAGCCCGCAGCCCCCTCTATATACCACCAGGCCCCATCATCCAGCTTTTCCCTTGCAAGCTTCTTCCATTCCTGAATGCTCACAGGCAGATCGGAATCCCTGTCAGTCCCTGTGTAACGCTCCAGCTGAAACTGAAAACCGAAATTTGTCATCAGCTGTTATATGCATTTTCGTTATTTATAATGGAAGAACAGGATGTCTTCCCTGCCCTTCCGTGAATAAGGGCGTTGTGCTCCATGATTCACAAAATAAGGGAACCGATGACAGTGAATGCGTCGAAGCCGAAAAGTGCCAGTGCGGCAAATTTCTTCGAAGTGCCACCGAACGGATTTTTTTTGGGATGCCGGGAAAAATGTGACATTCGCGACATGAAAGGTCCCGTTGATAACCAGTGCTGGCAGGTCG
>JAJYOM010000152.1 GCA_021796175.1 Thermoplasmata archaeon | reverse complement strand
TCACCGCGATGTTCGGCGGACTCCTTAATGTCGGTGTCCATGGTCTGCACACAGCAGACGTGAATGAGTCGACGGAAAGGAGCGAGGCGCACGAAGCCGGTTCCCAGGTACTTAAATGAGATGGAGTGACTGGAAGCCGATATACGAGTCAATTGTCGATGAATTCGGTTATGATCGAGGGAGGGAGCTGGCTTCCATGAAAGCAGGAGCAGCGGCATCTGAGCATTCAGCCAAGGTTCTGAAGGGGAGCGGAGCAATGGATGAGCTGCGAAACAGGATTTCCGATGGATGCGTTGTAACCGGTGGTGCAGGGACACTGGAAATGGAGATGCTGGCACTGGGCAAGATCATGTTCTGGAGAGATGCGGCTGTAGTGGCATCTGACGGATCGTGCGAAACGCTGGACAAAATGGGCCTGGTGCCGGACGTGATAGTAACTGATCTCGACGGTAACATTGAAGTTGAAAGAAGGATGAACAGGGATGGTGCCCTTATTGTGGTTCATTTTCACGGCGACAACTACGAGAGGGCTTCATCGTTCATTTCCAGTCTGGAAGGCAATGCGATTGTGACAACACAGGCCGGTCAGACAAAGCACACCTTCAACTTCGGAGGCTTCACTGACGGCGACAGGGCAGTGTTGCTTTGCGAAGAGTTTGGCGCAAGGAAGATCATGCTTGCGGGTTTTGACTACTCCAGAACAATCGAAACTGGCGGCAATTCTAAGTTGAAGCTCAGTAAACTGGGATTTGCGAAAAGGATAATAGAGGATGCTTCCAGACGCGGTGTAAACATTTCATATCCCTCCCGGGAAAGCAATGAATCTCATGCCGGACTTTGAAAGGAGGGTGCTGACGTTGAAACCAGCACACGAGAGTATAACTACAAGTTGTCCTTCATTTCCGGGCATACGGTTCAAGGGTGAATGACTGGTGAACGGTTACCTGATTGTCTTTCTCATATTCATCGCCTACTTTGCACTGCTTGTCATACTCTGGAGAACAGGGCTGGCAAAGAGGCTGAACATATCGTTCATGGGGCCCATGATAATGCTCAGAACGGAGAAGGGCAGGGGTGTAATAAGGCGCATAGCCAGGGCGAGAAGGTTCTGGGTAGCCTTCGGCAAAGTGTCGCGTGTTCTCTTCCTGGTTGGCATGACTGCAATGGTGCTGCTGCTTCTCTGGGAGGCGACGCTTGTTTTCAGCATACCGAAGCAGAGCCTTCCATCTCCCCAGACTTACCTTCTGCTCCCGGGCATTAACCCGTTTGTTCCGCTTGGCTATGGTCTGCTGGGCATTATAGTAGCCGTCGTCCTCCATGAGTTTGCACACGGTATTCTGTCTGAAGCACAGGATGTTGATGTCAAGTACACCGGCGTCCTCCTGTTCATTGTGCCTGTTGGCGCGTTTGTTGAACCCGAGCAGCAGCAGCTCGAAGCAATCGAGCCAAGAAAAAGGATAAAAGTATTCGGTGTTGGTCCTGGGACCAACATAGTTATTGCGCTCGTATGCGTCGCGCTCTTCATAGGGCCTTTCATGGGCGGCGTTTCGCCCATCCATGACGGAATGGCCGTTGTATCGGTAGCAAACAACAGCAGCGCCGCGGGCGCGGGGCTCAGGCAGTGGAGCGAAGTCGTGTCCATCAACGGAACAGGCGTCACAACCAGCAGTGAATTCACAGCAGTACAGAACCTCGTGCCTGGCCAGCCGTATCCGGTTGTTTATCTCCAGGGAGGGAAACTCCACACTGCAGATGTGAGGGCCGGCGTTGTGATTACCGGCACATTGAAGAATTCACCCGCTGCCACTGCGGGCCTGCAGTCCGGCTGGATAATTCAGAAAATGAATGGCACAGTAATTTACAGTGAAGAAGGGCTCTCCGCTGTGTTCAATGCCACCGCCCCTGGACAGACGGTGCCATTCGTTTTCGTTACCGCCAACGGCAGCGTTGTTTCCAAGGGCATCCAGCTCAGCAGCGAAAAGTCTGTGGAGGGAATTACGCCTGCCGGAAGGCAGATCGGATTCCTGGGAATTTATTTCTCGTATATGGGACTTCAGGCTGTCCCGATGAGCTACATCTCGGGCCTGCTCAAGAATCCGTTTTACGGAGCCACCACGCCCGGTACATACATCTCGACCGGGCTGCAGTTCCTCGTTCTTCCGTTTGCCGGACTCTCTCCAATTCCGGGCGGACTGACATCACTCCTGAATGCAGGAGGAACTGCCGGCGGCAACTGGCTTTTCTGGATTGCGGCTAACTCACTCTACTGGCTGTTCTGGATTAATCTCTGGGTCGGGCTCTTCAATATGCTGCCGGCCATTCCGCTGGATGGAGGTTATCTTTTCAAGGACAACATAAGACTCTTTCTCGGCAGGATCGCCAGGAAGAGCAGCAATGAGGCCAGGGAAAGCATGGCAAGGAGCATTACAAACGTGTTCTCCCTCCTTGTGCTGTTCCTGATCGTCTGGCAAATCATAGGGCCGCGGCTCCTGTATATCTAGAAAGGTATTTGTTATCTGATGTGTATCCGAACCCGATCACTTGTTCAGTCCAGAGAAGCAGCTGAAGGAAATCATTATCGAGGAGATACGCTCAGAGCCCGTTTCAATAAGCGGGCTTGTAAGGAGATTGAAAACAAGGGGCATAGATATTCACCGTCTCGTCCTTACAGGGTATCTTAAGGCACTGACAGACATCGGCCTGATAAGGGAAAAGGCAATCCCGCCCTCCAAGATTTTTACACCTGTTGGCCCGAAGGAGACCAATATCTACGAGGCGATAGCCGCTGCATGCGATGAGAACCTCCCGGACAGGAGGCATTCGGCTGCGGTGTCCGTTTATACTCTGCAGAGGCTCTTCCACAGACCCGTGTTCAAGAGAGAGCTGACCGAAATGAGAGTGGTGGAGACACCGGAGCTTAAGCATGCAGCGCCCGCTGTTGTCGCCGAAGCGAGGAGAATACTGGCGAAATCCGGATACAGGATTCCGGAGTCTGAGCCCGCCTATGTGGTTGAAGGGGACTACAGTGAGGAGTTCAAGACTGTCATGGCCTCGGTGATTTCCGCTGCATTCCGTCTGTCTCACCTGGCGCTGGACACAAAACAGATGACACTTTGAAGGAACCAGGCCGCCTGCGTTGTCGGCCGCTTCACAGAAGGTTTGACAGCAGTGTCCTCGGCCCCGCTTCCCGCCGAGCGCACGTAGTCCGCGGTAAGACTGCTCCCGTCAGGGCCTGGTCCGATCTCCGCGACCATTCCAGGAGTCACGCCCCTCCGGGCATGTCGTCCTGGCTCCTCGCACCCCGTCGGACGAAGCCTCATTGTTCCCAGCTGCGCCTTCCGTGTCACGGTTACGTCTTCGCAGGCTGTCGCCCCCGCTATCGACGATTTCGGTGTAAAAGGGCACGCCGAGCGCCCCGGCCAAGCCTGGCAGCTGTTCTAACCTTGCAACAATATAATAATGTTCTCATCAGCAGCTCAGAGATTGTCCCCGTTGTCAGATCCGTCCTCAAATTCCCGGCTCACGCCTGACACCAGGTCCAGCTTTACCCTCAGCCTGCCGTCCTCGAAGAAAATGTACGCATTCTTTACCATGGAGATGTAATAATTGATCCTCTTCCCCTGCTGAGAAAGCCTCCTTTCCTTGCAGCTTATCAGGCCATAACGCTCCAGCAGTTTTATGCGCCTGTAACAGGCGGCAATCGGTATCCCGTAGGAATCCGAAAGCTGTTGGGCTGACCGGGGCACTTTCATGATTGCCGTCAGTATCTTCGCTGCGTACTCGTCTGTCAATAGCTGTGAAAATACGAACGGCGTCATCTCGTCACTTTGCTGCACCCGCAGCTACCAGATTGAGGCACATAAACTCCTTTTTAATACTTAAAAAAACCGAGCATGTTATCCAAGCCCGGACTCAGCATGATCCTACCTGCGCCAGTTTCACTGCGGCAGGCATGGACCATTGCTGCCAGGGCAGAC
>JAJYOM010000151.1 GCA_021796175.1 Thermoplasmata archaeon | reverse complement strand
CCCTGAGCAGTTCACGGTTGTAGTGGAAACCCGAGAGTTCAGGACTCTTCGGCCTGAGCGACAGCGCCCTGTCTACGAATATGTCGAGCGTTGTGAGCGTCCAGCAGAGCTTCTCCCTGTTAAGCTGTGCTGCGGCTATCTGACCTCTGTTTCATGTGTGCAGCTCATAACCGGAATATAATCGGATCGACGGGCAGGCTGAGAAACAGTGGCAATGCGGTTTTCAGGGCTTATTCCATACGGTCGTCGTACGAACGTTACGATCCTGCTCGGACATACTGATAGCGGGCGGGCACTTTTTTCCTCAAGGAACTGCTGATGCTGTCAAGTCTATTCTTGGACTCGCGCTCATCAAGCCTGTGAACTTCCGCTCTTATTTCGCTGTGAACCAGTCCTGACATGTTAATGCCATGCCTGCGGGCGCCTTCTTTCAGTTCCCCCGGTATTTTGCAGTGACCACTTCTTGCGTACGGATGCGGTCATACCAAATTGCCATTTGGGCAACACCTCAACCGTCCAGACTCACAACAGTGAGCTGGAAGGCACCTCAGCTTACCTGGGAGTGATGAAGGAGGGCAAATCCTTCAAGATTGCTGGTTCCAGCACAGGACACGGCATGACCAGATTAACACACATGGGGA
Organism: Thermoplasmata archaeon; assembly: GCA_021796175.1. Taxonomy (GTDB): domain Archaea; phylum Thermoplasmatota; class Thermoplasmata; order Sysuiplasmatales; family Sysuiplasmataceae; genus JAJZXY01. Next base: position 3,380 of record JAJYOM010000151.1, on the reverse strand, counting down.
GAGTGTAAGACCCGGGGGACCACATCCCCGGATTTTCCCCCGAGGCTGTTCTCGTCGAAACGTGAACCACCCCCGGGAAACCGGGAGGTAGCCCGTGAATTTGTTCGGGGAGTGTGTCACTTGAGATCAAACCTGTCCAGGTCCATCACCTTGACCCATGCTGACACAAAATCCTTCACGAATTTTTCCTTTCCGTCATTGCTTCCATAGACTTCAGCAACCGCACGTAGCTCAGAATGAGAACCAAATATCAAGTCTACGCGGCTGGCGGTCCATCTGATTTTCCCTGTTTTCGCATCTCTCCCTTCAAACTGAGTATGTGAATCATCCTTCGCTTTCCACGTGATTCCCATGTTTAGAAGGTTCACGTAGAAGTCATTTGTAAGCACTCCGGGGCGTTCTGTAAAGACTCCGCTTTGAGAGTGACCATAATTTGCGTCCAATACTCTCATTCCTCCCACCAGAACAACCATTTCGGGTATTGTGAGGGTAAGCTGCTGTGCTTTATCTATGAGTTGGAATTCCTCATGCTTCCTGCCACTGGAACCGGATATGTAGTTACGAAAACCATCAGCTTTAGGCTCCAGCACAGCAAAAGACATTGCATCTGTTTGCTCCTCCAGAGCATCCATTCGTCCCGGAACAAAGGGAACTTCAATATCGAAACCGCCGTCTCTGGCAGCCTTCTCAATGCCGGTGTTACCTGCCAGAACTATGAGATCTGCAAGCGATATCTTCTTCCCGTCTTTTGCACTGGAGTTGAAATCCCTCCTTATACTTTCCAGAACATTGAGGACTCTGCTTAACTGTTCAGGTTCATTGGATTCCCAGCTTCTCTGCGGTTCAAATCTTATGCGTGACCCATTTGCTCCGCCCCTCTTATCACCACCCCTGAAGGTTGAAGCGGAGGACCATGCTGTGTATACTAGTTCACGTACTTTCAGGCCCGAATTGAGGATAGCTGTCTTCAGATTTTGTATGTCCTCTTCATCAACCAGTTTATGGTTTACCGCCGGTATCGGATCCTGCCATATGAGATCTTCTGCAGGCACTTCAGGGCCTAGATATCTTGCTTTAGGACCCATATCACGATGCGTTAGCTTAAACCATGCTCTTGCAAAGGCGTCAGCAAACTCATCCGGATGTTCGAAATAGTGCCTGGAGATTTTTTCGTATGCCGGATCGAACCGCAGAGAAAGATCTGTGGTGAGCATTGTTGGCGGATGGCGCTTATTAGGGTCATGTGCGTCCGGTACTGTATTTGCTCCTGCCCCGTCCTTGGCGACCCACTGATATGCACCGGCAGGACTCTTTGTAAGTTCCCACTCATATCCGAAAAGTGTGGCAAAGAAATTATTGCTCCACTTTGTAGGTGTTGTCGTCCAGGTGACTTCCGGTCCGCCACCAATGGCGTCACCGCCTTTACCGGACTTGTATTTGCTTATCCATCCGAGTCCTTGATTCTCTATTGGTGCAGCCTCCGGTGCTGGTCCTACGAATGATACCGGACCGGCTCCATGCGTTTTCCCGAAAGTGTGCCCTCCTGCAATGAGTGCAACAGTCTCCTCATCATTCATTGCCATTCGGGAAAAAGATTCCCGGATGTCCTTTGCTGCCGCTACTGGATCTGGAACGCCATTTGGTCCCTCTGGATTTACATAAATAAGCCCCATCTGGACTGCAGCAAGTGGCTTTTCAAGTTCTCTGTCGCCAGTATAACGCTTATCGCCAAGCCACTCGTCTTCGCTTCCCCAATATACCGATTCGTCGGGTTCATAAACATCCTCTCTTCCCCCGCCAAATCCGAAGGTTTTGAAACCCATTGTTTCCATTGCTACATTGGCGGTAAGGATGATTAAATCCCCCCAGGAAATCTTCTTGCCATATTTCTGCTTGATTGGCCAGATCAGTCTTCTAGCCCTGTCAAGAAGCACATTGTCCGGCCAGCTGTTAATCGGAGCAAAGCGCTGTTGTGCCGAACCGCCGCCACCCCTCCCGTCGTAAATTCTATATGTGCCGGCACTGTGCCAGGCCATCCTGATAAATAAAGGACCATAATTGCCAAAATCAGCCGGCCACCATTCCTGAGAGCTGGTCAGAAGCTCTGCAATATCCTTCTTTACCGTCGCAAGATCCAGGCTATTGAACTCCCTGCGATAATCAAAATCCTTATCCATTGGATTCGATTTGGGTGAATTCTGACGAAGAACCCTGAGGTCCAACCTCTCTGGCCACCATTCCTGAATACTCTTGCCTGCTCTTCTGCCATGGTTAACGGGTAAATCGCTTTCGCTCATCAGTTTATACCTCCTCTGATTGCTTTCCTGACTTGTGTATTGAAGGCGCAACAGTATGATTTTACATGACCTGCCTCTAGACTAAGGAAAGTCGTACAAATTTGCCCTTCTGTTATTCTCAATCAACGCATCCTCTTTATCCTTTTCCATATTTTCGATGTACTGGCAGAGGGTAAAAAATTATATCTTGCGTGTATTTAAACGCCCTGCAGACATAAACTTGCCAAAGGTCCTTGACATAATAACTTGAAATAATTTCTTACACTTTCCTTTCACGATTCCTGCAAGACAGGAAGACCAGATCGTGAAATGATTCTCAGAATGCTGCATCCACACCGTAAACATCCTGACTGGAATTATACAATCATTCATTAGAAAAAAATCCAGGTTATTATGTCAAAGACCCTTAGCACAACTCTTCGCATCCGTCCCTGCAGCGGCTGCCGTCGGAGTATTCTTCGGCTACGGGACGGCCAGTCTGACGCATTTCGGCGCGACCGTTCCGGGATCCATGGGCCCTTACGTTGCTCTTCTGGCTGAATTCATAATGACATTCTTCTTCCTTTGGGCAATAGTTACAAATTTCATAGTCAGATATTTCCTATGAATTTGTCTGGCAGCGAACGGAGACTATAGACTCCCGCCAGCCCCAGCAGCCTGATGTTCTGCACACCATTCATGTCGGCGTCATCTCTGTGTCCACAATGGACGCACCTGAACACCTTGCCGCTGCGGCTTCGCCTGTCCCACTTGCCGCAGAACCGGCAGAACTGCGATGTCTTCCAGGGGGACACACATCTCGGCTCAATCCCCTGTTCCTCACATCTCTGCTCAAGCCATTCTGCTTCCCTGGCATAAAGCCAGTGGGACAGCCGTCTGTTATGTGCACGCGGAAACATTCAGCGCGTCCGTGATTTAACGGAGTGTAAATCCTCGATGGCCGGTGTCCTGACACCGGACAGATCGAGCCTCTTCAGCTCGCTGAATGCCTTCTGCCTGACCTGTTCATGCGTGTGCTTCTCCCTCACATCGAAGGAGCGTATGAAATCATTCATCCCCTTCCCCGCAACCTCCCCGTCGGAG
>JAJYOM010000150.1 GCA_021796175.1 Thermoplasmata archaeon | reverse complement strand
GTCTCAATTGCATTTCTGATACTTGTCATAATGGTCGCCGGCTCCATTTTCTACGCACCGTACGGCCCGGTCAATTCCTACGTCTATCCATCATACTCACTTTCGAAGAACGTCAATTTCAATACGAGCAACTATAGAACTCTGATGTCAATCGTGTCACTGATACCCCGGAATAATCCTTATGTTCTGTTTGAGAATGACATGCCGGAGTTTCTTCCCCGCCCGCCTCCGCCTGGAACAGTCATTCCTTTCCTTTTCACTACCTTCCTGAGCTCAAACATCACCCTCGGAGACGTTATAAACAACAGTTTTCCGATACTGCCGGAATTTTATCACACTTCAGACCATACACCTGTCGACTACCTGGTGGTCAACCTTGCTTCCAGCCAGTACAAACTGCGATTTGCGCAAAACGAAGCAACTCTGCCGCAGATCATGAACCTGATGTTCCTGTCGGGAAAGTATGGGATACTCGCAGAAGACGGCAGTTTCATTGCTCTGGCAAGGGGCTATTCTGCCCCTCCGAAGCTATTTGTCCCGCTTATTACCGGGTTATACATATCCGCCTCCGGTGACTCGGCTAGCAGGCTCCCGGATGAATATGACGCGGGTCTCAATCCTTCACCTTCGTCCATGATACTGCCTCCCGGTCGCTATAATATCACCTGCTATCTGCCTGCAGGCTCCGGCTCAAACACAGTAAAATTCAACAAAATCATCGGTGATTCAGTCGCCTGGAATACGCTGGTGTCGGGCCTGCAACAGACTGACACAGTTGTTCCGTATGTCTGGGAATTATATGTCGGAAATACGCTGCTGTTGAATCAGTCTGTGCTTCTCTTCCATTTTCATTCCGGCTGGTCTGTCCCCCTTTACGTGTCAATTGTCCAGGCAGACTACTAGATGCAGGTGTAACTGCACCTGCCAGTTGCCAGTGTATCCGGAAATGAATTGCCTGAAAGTCTTACGATGACCCCCCCGGGGAACTGCCTGTATTCCCCTTCCCTTCACTTTGCTGACTTTTCCAGCCTGCCATATGGAAAAAATGTCCGGGGATGCAATCTCGAAGGGCTATCTCAAAATTCAGGTTTGTTTCATAAGTGTACTGAAATCATTAAATAGCATTGCTTTTAATCCAAACTAAAATAAAATATCGATTAAAGGTCAGGAGAAGCACAATGGTAGGGGAAGCTATGAATGACGAGATTGCGGGTAGATACCGTATTGGCCAGGCATATGATATCCGCGATGTTGACCTGCTGTGGTCACATTACCCTAAAATCAGGAAGCCAATCGCGCGCAGCGCGATCAAAGACAGAATTCCCGGTGTTTCTCTGATTATACCGGCATATAATGAAGCTGACAGAATCTGCAAGTCCATCGATGCATATGTCCCGGTACTGTCAGCTATCGGCATGCCATTCGAGATTGTGGTCATAATAGACGGCAAGGATGACACCAGGCAGGTTGTGGATGCATATGGAAACGGTAACATTCGTTGTCACACCTTCCAGGGTAAACTTGGCAGGGGCGGTGCGATTCTGAAGGGGTTCCAGGTTTCTAGGTATTCCATAGTCGGCTACACCGATGCGGACGGCAGCCTGTCATCGAAGGACATCCCAAAGCTGGTCGAGTTGTGCAACTCTTACGATTGCGTTATTGGTTCCCGCTGGCTAAATCAGAGCAGGTGGATACACAAGGAGCCACGATTCAACAGCATTGCAGGTCGTGTCTTCAACCTCCTGATACGGGGCATTCTTGGCGTTCCAGTAAGCGATACAGAAGGCGGCGGAAAGTTCTTCCGGGGTGAAGTGCTGGACTCTGTACTTTCGAAGGTGAGTGTCACAAATCGCGCCTTCACCGCATCACTCTTCTACCACCTACAGAGCGACGGCTATTCAATAACTGAAGCGCCCATTACATGGGACCACGATGGTAATACGCGCATGCCGATATCGAAAGCAATACCTGTGATGCTCTTTACCCTTCTCGGCATAAGGCTTATGAACCTGCCAATATCGCGCATGGTGCCAAAGACTGTTGTGGATTTCTTCCACCGCAGGTTTTCCACAGTCTGACTGAAGCAGGGAACCTGTCTTCAGCCAGCGGCTCCACTGGCACTTACCTCTGCTGTCCGATGAAATTCAACTGCAATTGCGCATTGGCGTTTCAACTTTCGTTTAAAAGCTTATCACCTCATATGTTCGTACCGTCTGATAAATAGGCTCACTACGTACTGGCGACGCAAATGATTGAAGCTGCGGATGACGGCTTGAACCACGATATAGGCGGCCTCCAGAGGGTCCTTGCCGAGAAGGAACAGGCGAAGCAGATGGAGCCTCTTATCGTACGGGTTGACCGGGGAGCGGGCGCCTACGAAAACAGACTGGTGTGGAGACGGGGCGTCAAGTTCACCAAAGTCGTCGCTCTGATTTTCGGCGCACTCTGGGCAATCGATGGTTTCTACAAGTTCCAGAACGGCCTGTATCTGTATCTGCCTGCCAGGATACTCCAGGACGCTGCCGGCCATCCGGCGTTTCTGAATGGATGGTATTCCTGGTGGTATTCCTTTGTATCGGCCAATACTATGTTTGCAGCATATGGAACCGGCGTCCTTGAATTGCTGATAGCATTCTCATTGATACTGGGCTTCGCCAGGAAAATTGCCTACTTCGGAGGCATTGTGCTGGCGATGATAATCTGGAGCGTTGTTGAGGGTTTTGGAGGACCGTATGGTGTCGGTTCTGTCACAGTGGGCCAGTCCAACATATACGCACTTGGCATGCTGTTCCTGATAGTGTTCAACTCAACATACGGAAGCAATCCCTACACTCTGGACTGGTTCATTGAGAAGAGGTTCAAATGGTGGGCAAAAGTCGCGGAAATTCCCAGGATCACGGCATTTGGACTCAAAGGATGGTTTGCACGCAATTCGATGAAGCTCAGCAGGAGTTTTGCTATCACATTCGGTCTTGTATACCTTTCCGAGGCGTTCCTTGCCTTCTACTACGACCTGCCCGCGCATATAGTGGGCGTCGTGAAAGCACAGGCTGCGATGGCTCCTCCCTCCCTGAATGGCTGGTTCTCGTTCTGGGAAGGACAGGTATCCGCAGCACCCGCGTTCTACGCATACTTGGTCGGGATACTGGAGTTGCTCCTCGCCGTCTGTCTGATATTCGGACTGGGCAGGAAGATCGGCTACATGGGAGGAACTGTGTTCGCAATACTGGCATGGGGTGTCGGCGAGGGATTTGGCGGGTTGCCGACTGCAGGCTACACTGATCCTGGCACGGGCATAATACAGGCGGTTATCTTCCTGATGCTGCTGAGCCTGAACGCCACGCATGGAACTGACCCGTTTACACTTGATGCGCAAATCGAGCGGAGATTCAAGTGGTGGAAGAAGATAGCTGAAATGTCATATTGACGGCAGAGTCGGCTGTCTTGTTTTCCTTACTCGAAGTAGTCGTAGGATGTCGCCTTGTGCTTTATGAACTGACCGCTCTGGAGTTCCTGGAAAGCGGTCGCAAGCTGATCCCTGGTGTTCATCACTATCGGGCCGTACCAAGCAACAGGCTCCTTCAACGGCCTTCCGGAGATGAGCAGAAACCTGAGGTCCGATTCATCGCTTTTCACACTGATGCGGTTGCCTTCCCGCCTGAAAAGCACAATGTCCCTTTTCCCGGCTCTTGTCCCGTTATGCTCGTCAAACAGTCCCTCCCCTTCCATTACATACGCGAAGGCAGTGTAGCCGTCCTTCACATCATAGGAAATTTCGCTGTGGTCAGGCATCGATATGTCCAGGTAGTGGGCATCAACCGGCAGGTTCTGGACCGGTCCCTTCAGGTCGCCCAGGCCGGGAACATTTTTCAGTTCGCCCGCAACGACCTTCACCGTTGCCCCGTTATCGAGTTCAGCAACCGGCAGGTTTTGCCGCAACAGGTTCTTGTAGTTCGGTTCATCCATTTTCTTTGCCGCAGGTATATTCACCCAGAGCTGGAATCCCCTCATCTCGCTGTCTGTTTCCTCCTCCGGC
>JAJYOM010000022.1:16168-16536 GCA_021796175.1 Thermoplasmata archaeon | reverse complement strand
CTCTCTGGAGTAGGTTCCGGGCCTTTCCTTTATAAACTGGAAAATTCGCCTTCTGGTCTCCAGTGTGAGCGGATCTTTCTCCATCAGCCTCTCCGGTCACTTGAGAACTGATGCGTAGAAGAAAAATAGCACGAACAAATCCATGATGCTTGTCACCACGACAAAATCAAACATCACCAGCGATGTGAACAGCACAAGGTAGAGGACGTACAGTTCCTTGGCAAGGTAGAATGTGAATGCGAGTGAGAGCAGGGCGGTTTTTGTGCTTTTCACCCGGATTGCGCTGAGCACGGATATCGCCACCAGCAGTATCGAAAAGCCAAGTACCAGGAATATGAGAAACAGTGCGACTTCGTTCATCGGGCCTT
>JAJYOM010000022.1:9810-16158 GCA_021796175.1 Thermoplasmata archaeon | reverse complement strand
TGCTGTTCACATCGCTGGTATAGAAGGTAGTGATTTATGTTATGATTCACGTCCTGCAGGATATGGATGGCCAATTCGATTTACTCAATTTTTATATAGTGTGGATTGAAGATGATAGATGCATTAACACTGCATATGAATAATGAAGTGAAAGAAGAATGACCGTACGCCTGCGTAAATTGATGATAATGGCGCTGTTGGGTCTCATGCTCGCTTCCGCTGCATTACCTGTTGCCGGGGCGACAGGCGGAAGAAGGGATTTCACATCAGCCACTGCAAGCAGCCTGCCCCCAATGCCGAACAGCTACTTCGAGGGCATACTCTATTCCACAGTATCCAATGAAACTGCAAACTCTACTTTTTTTGCACCTTTTGTTTACAGCCAATCTAATTTTACAGTGTCCGGAAAATTCATGAAGTTTCTTTTCAACGGCGCCATGCAGAATTCCGGTATACTTGGCATCTATGACGTGAGCATTAACCAGATACCCCTTGGAACTGTCAATGAAACGGTGTACAAACAGTTCCAGGTTATGTCCGCCGGAAACTTCACCCTCGGCAAGGGAGTGATTGGGCCGCTCTTTTATGCGTTCACCAATAACACACTGTTAATCGCGCATGACGATCCGCAGGCCCTGATACAGGTTTACACCTACCAGAGCGGGGTGACTGTGGAAGCAGCCCTCCCCGCCGATCTCAGGCCAAACAGCCAGTTTACCATTGAGTCTTCTGTTACTCAAAAAGGCACTGTTGCGATGATGTTCAACGACACCGACCTTGCCGGCTACATCGTATCTCAGGGATCCACCTTCAACAGTACGCTCATCACCGGCGGCGGATTCTTTGTCACAAAGACAATTCCGGCCGGTTCTTACCTGAATACTTTCAGTGTGCCTGCGGGCAGCTCTTACTCGGCATCCGCACTCTCCACCATCGCGCAGGGAATGAAGCACAATACAATCTCATACTACGCTGCGTTGACGCTCCAGAACGGAAGGGCTGCTGTCGACGCCGCGTACATAAACAACGTGCTGAGAGTAAGCTATCTTTCTGTTGCAAGTGGAAGCATCAGTATGGGCATCACCGCCGTCGAAGCTGGTGTGCCAAACACCGTTGTGCTCCTTGTCTCGAGCTCTGTTCTAAACGGCAGCGACTCGAAACTGGTGATACAGGTCAACGGTGCGCCTGTGACGAATGTCAGTTCGCTCCCGTCGCTGATCAGTCCGTATGGGGACATGGCAAGACAGAACACGACAATGCTCGGATCGTACACAATAGTCACAGTCTATTCGCCTGTTCCCATCTCTTCACTGAAAGTGTATGTTCCCGCAAGTCGGTCACCGAACGTGCTGCTGACGAGTGTTATACCGCTGACAGGGGCTTTCGCGGTGGTTGCTGTGGCAACAGTACTGCTTTTCAGAAGGAAGAACAGGGGCGTCCAGTAGCACTACAGCTGCTTTGAGTTGGGCATGCGCATTACCTTAAGGACGCCTGACTCGAGAGAAAGCAACGGGCCTGCGTTGCCAGCTCCGCTGGATTTTATAACCTGAAGGTTTCTCTCTACAAGTGCCAGTTCCTTGGTGTCAAGCGTATTCGGGTCAATCGCAACCATGAGGACTGAATTCCGTATAATTATCAAATCCCTGATATGATTCAGGAAGCCTATGATGACGTCGAAGCTGTTCTGGTTGATCAGATACTCGATGCCGTCGAGCATAATCAGGCACGGAGAGTGCTCCTTTGTGAATGAGACGATGCGGTTGAGTATCAGGTTGGTCTGCGTCGGCTCTATGCAGTCCCTGCCGACCACATGTGTGAGCCAGACAATGGAGGCCCTGTCCAGCTTGTAACCGTTTCGGAGCCTGTCAGGAAATTCCCTGGTAATGAGCAATCCCTTCACACCCTGTATCATAGACTCGGAGAAAATATCGAAGAATAGGGACGGCTTGGGCTCTTCGACCAGATAGACTTCGCCCGGCAGTATCTTTCGGCCATCATGCTCTACAATAGGATCTCTCAATGAACCGGTACCTTCCTTGACTTCTTGACTCTGGCAAATCATTAATATTTAAAGTCCTCATTATCACAATTGATATTCATATAGCGGTGAAACTTAAGTCACAATTGAGCATTCCACACCTGACTAGTGACATTTCTGCCCGGGCCCCGGTGAGACGTTGTTTGCAAAGTACGCCGCCACAGCATTGCTGTTTGTTCTGCTTGTCTTTTCAGGTTTTACAACAAACACAGGCAGCGCTGTTACAGGAGGCACTGTGCATTCCGGTCCCCCTCCTCCGCAGGGCCAGGGGGCCATCCATGAGGCGGCTGCTGCCGCGTCCTCCACCGCCCCTGTAATCAACGCGACGACTTCATCAATAATCTCATCACCTGCCACTTACGGTACTGAACTCGTATTCAGCCAGATTGGTGGCCTGCCGGCCGGACTTACGGTTGTTAACAACTCAACAGGCATCACAGACAGCACCGGCCGTTTCATATCATGCACCAACCAGGCTTACACTGTCTCCCAGTCAGGAGACATTATCGGGCTCGTTGTGAAACTGCTTGGCAATGCAAGCACAGGCCCATTTTCACTGAACGGGATAGTGGGAGGGCAGGAATTTCAGGTCAGCTGTGCAGGCATTTCGTCGAAACCATCCGGAAACACTGTGGGAATATACGCTGTACCGAACGAACAGTCCACCGGAGGCATTGTGACTGTCCTGGGAGCGGATTTTGCATCCGGGCAGGATGTCGGATATCCGGTAGTGGGCAACCAGTCATACCAGTCCGCCCATGACGTCATCGCAGATTCCAACGGTGCCTTCACTGTAACCTTCACGCTCAGGACTATGCCGGCAGGCAACTACACAGTGAGGATGTCGAATGCCATTCAGAAAACAGCAGAAATCACGGTGGTGCCCAGCCTCGTGCTCATTCCCTCCGAAGGGCAAGTCGGCCAGAACGTGGTAGCGCAGCTCACTGGCTTTGCGCCCGGGGGTATTATCAGGCTCTCCTGGGACAACAATGTACTGAAATCGGCAATGGCGAATGGCCAGGGAATGGCAGAGCTCGTTCTCCAGGTACCCGGCTCAACCCGGGGAGTGCATATACTCGAAGCGTCATCAAGTGGTTTCAGCACCGCTGCGGTGTTCACTGTCAACTCCTCCAGCATAGTGCTTTCTCGTTACGGCGCGTCCCCGGGCACGAATATTGGTGTGTACGCGGAGGGTTTCTCCGCGGGAGACATTGTGCACTTGGTCTACAACGGCAGAGCGATACGGCAGACTGCACAGGCAGGATCCAATGGGACCGCGGTGTTGCAATTTACTGTCCCGCCAATGACTGCCGGGAGTTACCCGCTGGAGGCTGTTTCCGCCGGCGGAGTGGCATCAAACACAACGCAGATGATCGTCAGGCCCGTGATATCTGCCTCGTCCGCGCAGGTATACGTCGGTTCCGTGATCGGGATATCGGGCGCGTTCTTCTATCCGTCAACTGTCATCAAGCTGTTCATGGGAAGCAATCTGATACCGCAGACCTTCACTTCGGGACAGAACGGCACGCTGTATGCGAACGTGACGGTGCCTTCGCTGCCAGGTGGAATCATCGCTCTCGGTGCATACGATCTCGAGGGAAACAATGCAACAGCATTCTCGATGAATATACTCCCAAACATTCAGCTCAGCAGCGAAAGCGGCAGCACTGGTTCGGACCTGATGATACATGGAACAGGTTTCATACCCGGCAGGCAGGTAGCGATACTCTGGAATGGCGTGCCTGTGTTGAATGTGACTTCAGTAACATCCAACGGTTCTTTTCTTGCAATGCTCAAAATACCTCGGGGCAAACCAGGCAGTTACCTCGTCACTGTCGGCAACTCGACAGCACCGGGAGTTATATTCGACCTCAGGCAGTACACCGGTTTTGATCAGCTCCTGCCTGCAATACTCCTGCCGCTTGTCACAGCGGTTGGTGCGGCTATCTACCTGTTCGGCAGGTTCAGGGTCAGCAGAATGAGGAAGTGAGAATGTTCATTCGAGCGGTTTTCCCTCAACCTTCTCAAGCTTTTCAGAAGACAGTTTTTCGGCAAGAAGCACTGCCTTGAGGAGCAGTTCTGAATTTTCTCTCAGCTGCTCTTCCATGGACGAGACGAGATCCTTCCTGCTGTCGTCCCCCCTGATCTCACCTATTTTCCTGTCCAGTGTTTCCAGCAGTTCCCTCTCCTTCTCCTCTATTCGCTCTTCGAGTGTCCTGAGCTCTGTCTTTATTGTGTCCCTGGCACCCTGCAGCTCTGATATGTCTTCATTGCTGATACCCTGCTCTGTCTGCGGCCTGGATTGTGCTGCACTTATTACATTCTCAATCCTGTAGAGGTAACCGTCAAGCCTGTCCTCCAGCTGCTGTCTCCGTACAGACTCCTCCTTCAGCCTTTCCTCAAACTCCTGCTGCAGCAATCCCTTGTCATCCCTCGCCCGTTCAGCAGACATTATCGTTTCCGCGCCTCTTTCAACGAGTGCGAGGTTCTGTGCATCGAGCGTCCTCGGGTCGAGTGTGATTAGGAATGAGGCGCTGCTCGTTTTGATCATATCCTCGATCTTGTTGACAAACTTGAGCACCTGATCGAATCCGTTGTTCGTAATCAGGTACTCTATGCCGTCGATCAGCACCAGGCCGTTCCTGTTGGCATCCAGAAACCTGGTCAGTGAATTTAGAACAGAGCTTAGATGGGTGGGGTTGACGCACCGCCTGCCAACGAGATTGGTGAGCCATATCACATTCTCATCGTCGATCCTGATACCTCTTACGTTGCGCAGACGCTCGGGAGGTTCCCTGCCTATTATCATGCATGACTGGCCCTGGGCGGACGCGCGCCGCACTAAAGCGTATGAGACTTCGGCTTTCTTCTCGTGCATTATTGTGACCGCGCCCTCCTTCAGCTTCCTTCCCTCGAGGACAGTTTCCATCTCGGATTCGATGTTTAGCGGTTCGGACTGAGCTGACTCGTCTGTCACGGAGGAAGGATATTTCCTGCGGAAAAGGTGTTCAGGAGGATTGTTTCCCCGGTAGACGGCTCCGCCGATTTCCACTTTACCACCTACAACAGAATTCTGCTTAAAATTGGCAGAACCTTTCACTGTTATGGAGCCGCCGATCCTCGAATCGCTTTCCATCACCAGATCACCCTCGACTGCCGCATTGCCCTCTATCGATGCGCCCTTTCCCACCCACAGATCCCCGGCCGAGCTGATGTCACTCTTGATGACGGCAGATTCGAACACACGTATGTTTCCCTCCCTGTCAACGAAGTAGCCGCCGTGTCCGAGCGTTCCGGCATCATCACTGTGACTGCCGCCAGAGCCTGCCACCATTAAAACAGATGGAAAAAACCAGCGGTGCGCGATACCGCCTGTAATTGACCGCCGGCCGACCTTCACAGTTCCACCGGAAGTACAATAAGATAAGGGATGTATAAATCTAAGCCAGTCGCTCTGGAGCGTCTGTGGCAAGTGCCTGTGTTTGGACTTGTTTTATTTATCTGTCCCATATTCTGTAGTTGCCCGGGAGAGAGAACACGGAAATCTACAACATAGTCGGACTCGCAATAATATTGCCCTATGTGGCCCTCTATTTCTTATACAGGACCGATCCAAGGTACCTGATCGCAGTTGCCCTGGTGCTCCTGGTCAGTGCTGCGGTTGAGGACTCTGCCGGGAATGCGGCTGCTGCAAACGATATCGCAATCGTCTCCTACTACTGCCTTGTGGCGGGTGTTGTGATGATGATAGTGGACGGTTATATCGAAACGCACCGGAACGGAAGGCTTTCCAGGAAGCTGCATGCCATCATTGCTGCACTCCGGGACCGCTTTCTAGACAGCGAAAGAGTGCGCTTGTTCGCCTCCTGGATTTTGCCGGTGGCAGTATTTACACTGCTCTCACTCCTCATTATGCAGGATTTCCTGTCACCAGGATATGTACTTGTTACAGACATGGTATTTGGCCCGATAGTGCCGACATCTGGTCTCTACGGCCTCTATCCCTACATAGGTGGCGGGAACGCGCTGATTGCATTCGAGGCGCTACTGAGCGGACCGGTCCCCGGCTGGGCAATCGAGAAGATGTTCATCTTCCTGATTTTCTTTCTTTCAGGTTTCTCCATGTATCTCTTTGCGGGCAGCAGACTCGGACCATCAAGGTACTTCGCATCCTTCCTGTACATGGTCAACCCGTTTATTTACGCAAGGATGCTTGCAGGGGCATGGGCGCTCTCTCTTGCCTATGCACTTGTGCCTCTTGCGCTGTTGTCCTTCATCAACATGCTTGAGATACATGGAGAAACCTGAAA
>JAJYOM010000022.1:0-9800 GCA_021796175.1 Thermoplasmata archaeon | reverse complement strand
GGGCAAGTGTTTGAGTTACAGGAGTACATTCCTCGCAGCTTCTATGTTTTCTCTTGTAGCAGTCTTCGACAGCCACACATTTGCAATAATTGCATTTCTCGCTGTCCTGTACTTCGCTGTCTCCGCAATATACAGGTGGCAGGGAATCAGGAAGTACCTCGAACGGACAGCGTTCCCTCTTGCCATCTTTCTGTCGCTTCTCCTGCTTTTCAATGCATACTGGCTGGTTGCAGCACCTGCCGGCTCGTCAGGAATACTCGGCGGTTTCACCTTTCTTGATGCCATTGCCTTCGCATCACAGCCTACAGTGTTCCACAACACTATGCTGAGCATTGCGGCGATGTACGGTTTCTTCAGGACGGGGTACATCTATCCAGTCACATTCTATCCGTCGCTCGCGCTCCTCTTCCTGTTTTTTCTTTTCCTGGCACTCTTCGGCGCCCTGTCAAACTGGAGAGACAGGAAAACGGGACCGCTGACTGTGACACTGGCAATAGGGCTGGTTCTCTCTGTAATTCTGGCGACGGGCATATCTTCCCCGCTCACTTCCGGCATCTATACCTATCTATACAACAACCTCCCCTTTTTCAACGGTTTCAGGGAACCCCAGAAACTTGTTGCGATAGTGGTTCTTGGGTACAGCTACCTTGGGGCACTCGGCCTTCATGAGTTTGAAGGCTATCTGCGAACAGATTCAAGGTCTGCACGGAAAGTCCTGGGACGCGCATCTCAGGTGGCCATTGTTTTACTGATCATTTTCTCGCTGCTGTTGCCCTTCGCCTACTCTTACATGGAGCTGAATGGATTCAACGGGCAGCTCACAAACGTGCAGTACCCTTCCTCGTGGTACAGAGCTGAAAATATTATGGCGCAGAACAGCACTGATTACTCAGTCCTTGTCTTTCCATGGCACACATACATGTACTACAACTGGTCGCATACAAAATTCGCATCGCCTTTCAACCTGTTCTTCAGGCAGAACCTCATCTTCGGTGGCACCAACTCATACGTCGGGGGAGAAGGCACGCTGCAGACCGGCCCCCAGATGGTCATGGCTCAGGTGCTTTCGGAGAGAAACAGCGTATCACACCTGGGAAACATAATGTCACTCTTCGATGCGAAATACGTGTTTCTGTCGAAGAGTGCTGACTACCAGAATTACTCCTTCCTTTATACGCAGAAGGACCTGACGCTTGTCCTGAATTCCAGCCAGTGTGCGCTGTTTGTGAACGATCATGCAGTGTCGAGGGCCTATATCGTGCAGCGTGTAATGCATGTAGCCTCATATTCGGAGCTGGTGAATCTCTCTTCGACCGTCAACATGATGGATTACGCCTGGGTTGTGGGCAACTACACCGGACCGGTTGCGAATTCATCCAGTATCCATGTGCAGAGCAGGGAAATAAACGATGCCTCTTTCAGTGTGGCACTTCCCGGTCTCATCGGCCTCAACACAACTAATTATTTGATATTCATTCCTCCGGCCGGCAGCGTTTCCTCCTGGAGGACAAACAGCAACCTGCTCTCCTACTATGCAGTCCAGTCCGCGATTTCAAACAGCTCGATTGGCCCTGAGCTCTATTCGATATACAGAATAAACGGTGGACCTGCCGATATTACGCTGTCCTATGCGCCATTCCGCCAGCTTGAGTCGGCATACGCCGTTTCCGGAGTGGTTTTCGCTGCGGCCTCCTTCTTCCTGCTGCTGACATATTACCCTCAACAGGCCGAAAGGCTGAAGAGGGTCATACTTCCGATTCGCGGAAAACAAAAATAGGATGGCCCGGTTGAAGGGCCATCTGGTCCGCTCACTCAGACCATATCTTGTGCATTCTGGCGCACTTCTCGAAGCGTTTAGAGATGTGATTCCAGTTCACATTCTTGAAGAACGCCTCCACGTACGGTTTTCTCGCAGTGCCGTAATCGATGAAGTATGCATGCTCGTAAACGTCCATCAGGACGAGAGGCATGACAGTTGCGGGGTAGCCCGCATTCTGGGCATCCAGGACAACATTGTGCAGATGACCGTCATCCACTCCATAGCAGAGCATTGACCACCCCCTGGCAGCCATTCCTGCGGCCACGAAATCCTCCTTCCACTTTTCGAATGAGCCGAAGTCCTCCGTCATAGCCCTGACAAGATCCTCTGAAGGTCTGGTGTCCTTGCCATTTTCAAAATCGCCAAAATACAGCTTGTGGTTCCACATTCCGCCAAGACAGAAAGAAAGCTGTCTCTTTGCCTCGCCATACTCGCTGTATGTTCCCGCCGATTTGGACGGGTCAGCAAAGTTGTTTGCTATCTTCTCATAAATCTCATTCGTCTTATTGACGTAACCTTCGTAGAGCTTGAAGTGTTCGGCAAATGTCCTTGCCGATATACCTTCCACTTCCTTGTATTTCAACGGCACAGCTGAATACTTCTGCCTTGCCAACAAATCACCGGTGCGCCTAACTGCCTGTTGCAATTTAAGTTTTTGGTTTACTAATTTTCAATATTCAATTCCAGCCCTGCAAACGGCAATCTTTATCATCATGCCTGGACTGAACCGGGATGCAGGTACCCGGATGTCGAGAACCAGCGTTGCGAACATATTCAGACGGCTCACCTTCATGGAGGGCGAATGGAAAGGCAGTCTGAGCAACAGGGATGTGGGTCGTTTTGCCGATGAACTCAGGTGCAGGATTGAGGAGGGAAAGCTGGTTGGTGTGTCGAGCCTGACTGTGGACGGGGAAGAGGTGGGAACCAGGCGCTTCGACATCTGGGTGGAGGAGGACAGCGTGCTGGGAAGATGGGAAATAGACGGGCAGGGGACAGAAACATACGTCTGCGAGTACGAAGGCGAAAAGGATGAGTTCCTGTTCAACCTGAGGAATAACCCGACATCAATTGATTACAGGACCATAAGGAGGCTGGACATGATGCATTTCATCACAATGGAGCAGCTTCCGAGGGAGGGCACATCATCGGTGGAAACTCTACAGATGGAATACACAAGGACACAGTGATCATGACCTTCTCAAGATCTTCTCGAAACCGCTGCCGTACTGCATGGCCTTCTTCTCTTTTTCGGAAGCAGTAAGGGAAAGGAGACGTGCGCATTCTCTCAGTACAACCTTCCTGGCTGTGCCGCTTATCTTCAGCTCAGGAGGGAGGGAGTATGAAAATTCAGCCACCCGATCCGACAGGTAGGGAAAATGGATGATTTTGTGGAAGTGTTCGGCAACACATTTGTCCCTCTTCACACCGGTCAAAAGCAGTTTTTCGGCATCACGGCGCATAGATGAAACCCGCTCGCCTGCCGTCATACGGACATACCTGCTGTATCCACCGAAAAGTTCGTCTGCCCCCTGGCCAGTGAATACATGCTCCTCGCTCACAAACTGCATCAGATGGTACATCGGTGCATAAACTGAAACTTCGGTATGTGAAGGTTCAATGCCGAGTTTTTCCCTGAAGAGCTTCCTGACCTGAACCGCTGATTCGAGGGCGGAGGCATCAGCGGCAACGACGGCAACAAGCCTGCTGCCGGGCCGGAGGTCTCCGGAAACCGAAGCGGCGATGTCGTGAGATCCTGCTGTTCCCACAGTGTAGAGTGTGGCCTGCGTGTTCTCCCTGCATATTTGTGCAACTATGCTGCTGTCCAGACCGCCTGAAAACAGGATGGCAGCATGCCCCACACCGGCAGACTGTTTGCGGATTTCGTCCCGTAGGATTGAGAGGAGCCTTTCAGCCTCCTGTCCCTGCATATATGGGCAATTGCCTGACAGCGCTTAAGCATGTGTCTGCCGTTCCCCCGATATTCTCAGTGACAGCCTGTCTCCGAACGAGCTCCGGTGTAATCTGGGCTTCATGGTATGAGGAAGATTCTCCAGGTTCCCGGAGAGGAGAGGGATGCACTTCGAATTGGAAAGAGTGTTTATAGAAGCCGGCTGCATAAGAATTACATGGCTGGCGGAATGGTGCATCATGGCCGGCATCGAAGGCTTTTTAACGGCAGCACCTTTACCTTTCCGGAACGAATGAAAAACAAAGGAGGTTTACTGAGTGAAGAAGATCAGGTTTGAGAGGGGGCTTATACTGGCACTCGACGAGACCGACCGACGCAAGGCAATGGACATAGTGAATTCAGTAGGAAAATATGTTGATGCGATCAAGCTGAACTGGCCGATAATACTCGCACAGGGTCCACAGATAATCACCGAAATATCCAACCATTTCAAGGTGATATGCGATTTCAAGATATCCGATGTACCGCACACAAACTCCATGATTGCGGCCCAGTCGGTAAAGCTTGGAGCCTCAGGGCTGATTGTGCACGGCTTCCCGGGAAGGGATTCGGTCGAGGCCTGCATCAGCGGCAGCCACGGTGCATCGATTTACCTGGTCACTGAAATGTCAAACCCCGGTGCTTCGGAGATAAATGTAGAGTTCGCGGACAGGATAGCAGAAATGGCAGTGCAGCTGGGGGTTGACGGCATCGTCGCTCCGGCGACAAGGCCGGACAGAATCAGGCACCTGAGGGGCATAGTGAAGGGCATATCAATTCTATCTCCAGGCGTGGGGGCACAGGGCGGCTCTGCAAAATCAGCTATTGAGAACGGCGCGGACGCCCTTATCGTGGGCAGGACAATCTACGAGGCGCACGACCCGCTGGAAGCGGTCAGCAATCTTCTTGCCGAGATAAAATCGGGCAGGGGAGAATGAGCACGGGATCAATGGCTATTGCTGTAATTTCGCACTGCTTTGAGAGCGTACAACGCTTAAATAGCAATTACTCTTATTCGCAAAAAATAAAGGCTTGGTAGTGCGTATTTCCATGTCATCCAACAGCAAAATGGCAGGCCCTGTAAAAGGTAGCGGGCCGGTAGAAAACAAAGGTCCCTCTTCCCTCAGCCGCGGGCTATCATCACTCAGGAAAGCGGACTGGACCACCTTTGGTGCTCTGGCCATAATAGTCCTGCTTGGTGCATATCTGCGCTTCTACTTCGACTTCTGGCAATCAATAGCCGGTGGCTTCCCCTCGCTGAGCGGCGGCTCGGATGCGGACTTCTACTTCAACGTCCTGAGCTACGCGCTGACGACGGGCCACCAGATGCTTTACGACAGTATGCTGAACTACCCCATAGGGTCGTACAATCCGTTCCTTCCATTCTATGTGTGGACGAACGTGCTGCTTTCCTATCCGCTTGCATTCCTGCTTCACATACCGGTCACGGGCTCGATATACTCCGGCCAGCTCACAGCTGGTGTTATCGCATACGCATCCATGTCGGCGATATCCGGCGTCATTGCCATCATCATAACGTATTACATCGGGAAGGAGATGTTCTCCAAAGAGGCAGGCATCATCGGTGCAGCTCTGATGGCCTTCCTTCCGTCCATAGTCAGCGAGAGCACGGTCGGATTCGGCGTCCATGACCCGTTTGTTCTCATGCTTACAGCGCTTTTCTTCTTCTTCCTGTTCCGATCGCTCAATACCATAAACGGGACAAAGTGGGTAGAGAGATGGATCAGGAAGGACAGCTTCCTGCCTGACTTCCAGGCAGTGGCGGCTGGTGTGACAAGGTATTACAGGGACAACAAGGTGTCGATGCTCTATGCAGGCATGGCGGGAATTACACTTGCAAGCATCGCGAACGCGTGGGAAGGTTTCGAGTATATTCTGGCCATAGTGGCATTTTTTTATCTGGTGCAGTCATTCATCTACAAGTTCAAGAACAGAGACACCCTTGCCCTTACAGCCATCTTCACAATCGTCGGCGGCCTGCTGAGCGTAATGTCTTTGCCTGTTTACTACAACAGCAATGCCGTCTATCCCTGGTATTACGTGTCACTTGTATTCTTCATTGGCACGCTTGTCGTCGGCGTCATTTACACTGTCGCAAGGGATGTGCCATGGCTCACGCTTATCACTGCACTTGTTGCTGCGGTGCTCATCGTTGTAGGCGTGGGAGAGATAGCGGACAGGCCGTTCCTGCATGGAATACTGGTGAAGGTACTGAACGCGCAGAGCTATTTCATAAAGTCAGCAGTTTACACCACCATTGCTGAAGCTCAGACGCCGCCATTCAGTCTTCTTGCGCTCTCGCTCGGTGGTGCGGTTTTCTTTATTGCATTCGCCGAGCTTGCATATATGGTATACAGATCGCCGCGCGGCATCTCCAATTCAAAGATGCTGCTGATCATCTGGTTCGTCATATCGACCTTCATGGCCGTCTCAACTGTCAGGTTTGTGCTTGATGCCACAACCACATTTGTAATATTCGCCGGTGAAGGGATCTTCGCTCTAGTCAGCTGGACGAACTTCGGAGAAATAAGGAAGGGGCTGCAGACATACGGTTCAGACTTTTCCGGAGTAAGGAAGAGCATTAAGGTCAAGCATCTGCTGGTCGTGATTTTTGTTGCATTTGTCATCGTGATGCCCGTAGTCTGGACAGGACTGGACGCGGCAACGCCATCAACTTCAAAAACCTCACTCAACACCCAGGTCTACGACCTGCTTCCGGGCTTCCTGAGACCCGCCGGTTACATAGACAACTCGAGCGCCTCGCCGTACTACTTCGGTGCATTCGGTTACAGCCTTGAAACGCCATCCACCTATTTCCCTGCTGCATGGGCGTTCATAAACAACAGATCGGTCAACATAGTGCCGTATTCCAGCAGACCTGCCTACCTGAGCTGGTGGGACTACGGCAGTGAAGTCATAACCTTCGCAAATACACCCACAGTCGCCGACGATTTCCAGCAGGGATATCAGCTCGCTTCCGCTTTCCTGTTCAGCCAGAACCAGACGCAGGCGGTATCACTCCTTGTTGCCAGGATCCTGGACGGGGCGTTTGCGACAAACGGAAATTCGCTCCCGCAGAACCTGAGCGCAGCACTTACTTCTGCAGGCATAAATGCCACTTATGTAGCCAGGGTGTTCGCTGACCCCGGAAGCTTCACAAACCTTGTGCTGCAGAACCCCGATATATACGGACCGTTCGCCAGCACGGTCACGGCTTCCAATGTGAAATACGCCGTGCTGATGGTGACAATATCAAAGATTGGTCTGAACAACGTTGTAAACCTGTACCAGCGTGTATCGCAGCTGACCGGGAAGTTCATTGGCATAATCTCGGTAGATGCAAGGCTATTCCCCTTCAGCGCGACAAACACTGGTGTCTTCTACGCTCCCGCCTTCCTTGGCGGCAGGCCGATTGCCGGACCCGGCGTGTATAACATACCTTACAACTACTACACGATAACAGCTCTCACATCAACTGGCATATCCTACCCGCTGGAGTCCATACCCGCCGGCTCAACAGTGCTGAGCTACAATCTAAACTACCAGCCGATGTTCTACAACATGACAATGTACCGCTTCTTCATGGGATACTCCGCCTATGACATTACAGGGCAGAACCTGAGCGGTCTGCCCGGGCTCTCCGGCAGCTTCCTTTCCAATTCCCAGCTTTCCGGCCTGCAGCCGCTCCCGGGCTGGATGACTTCGCACTTTGAGATGATCTACAGGACGGCCTACTACAACCCGTACCCCATCCAGTATGTGAGGGCACATCCAAACGCCTGGCAGGCAATTTCCTACAAGGAGGGACTGAAGCTCGCAAATGCCGACCCCACATTCAGCAACTACACCGTCGACCTCAGTCCGCAGAGTGACTTCGAGAACGGCATAGTCGTCATGGAATACTATCCGGGCGCGTATGTAAACGGAACCGTACTGACAGGCACGGGCCAGCCTGCTGCAGGAGTACGCGTGACAGTGCTGGACCAGTGGGGAATACCGCACGATGTCGTATACACAAACCAGCAGGGCAAGTATTCAGCGATAGCACTGCAGGGAAATGACAAGATTGTGTTCAGCACCGGACCTCTCACTAACGCGGGCGAGAACCTGACACAGATAGGAACCATTCTCAATGGAAAGAGTATAAATGTCTCCTATGCACAGGCGATGAGGGAGACTTCGCTGAACACCACAACCGGCCTTCCAGCCTACGATATACAGATGGGCGTCATGAAACTCAGCCCGACATCTGTTACTGGCCACATCTTCTTCACAACACCCACGAATTCAACATTCACACCAGGCGTCACCAGGCCTGTCCTCAACATAACGGTTGAAATGCAGAACAGTACCACCGGCCTCACCTACACAACATGGGCCGCGGATGGCCTGTACAACATCACCTCAATGCTTCCCGGGACGTACAATGTGTACCTTCTCAGCGGCAATTCACGCATCCTCGTGTTTCCAAATATGTCAGTTGTTTATGGCATTGCGAATCAGCAGGATTTGGCTGTAAACCCCTATTACGTTGTTGGAGCGGTGCGCACAGCATCCGGGATCCCGGTTGCAGGCGTGGGCGTTAAGCTCGCCGGATCCACCAATAACTTCACTTATGCTGCCACAACACTGCCAAACGGGACCTATTCGTTCGCTCCACTGCTTCCGGGCAATTATACCGTCCAGGCATACTCGGGCGGTTATGTATCCAACAGCTACACTGTCGGGGCAGTGACGCTTAACTATACGCAGACACACCCGAAATACGTCATCACCGCCATGAAGGAGCGCACGCTTACCGGGGAGGTGACGATCGGGGGTGCACCCGTTGTCAATGACACGCTCTATTTCTACAGCAAGTCTGAGGGGGTGCTGCCTTTCAGGGCAATGACTGGTGCATCCGGGGCATATTCTTTAACCATAGGAGCAGGCAATTACACAGTATACTCAGTGTATTACGACGGTTCGCAGCCTTACGTTGCCCTTTCAGCAATAGAAGTGGGAGGGACAGGACCCGCGTCAGCCAATTTCAGCCTTGTCGGCGCCTACAGCGTGTCCGGTGTTGTCCTCCAGTCCTCGGACGGTTTTCCCGTGCCTTACGCAAATGTGAACATATACGACGGTGCTGCGGTCCTGAACTTCACTGCAAATTCGAACGGACAGGTGTCAATTCTGCTACCTGACGGAACATATGGCGTCTGGACTTATGGTGGAAGTGAGGCTTACATAGGCCAGTTCACTGTCAGCGGAGGGGCAACATCACTGCAGCTGCCGTCAAGCCCGGCCAAGTTATACGCGGGCGAGGTGAATACGAACATATCCGGCACCTTGACAGGAGTATCCTCCGCCGCGCTGAGCTTCGCATACAATGGCATCACCTACTCTTCATACACAAACACATCTGGTTACTTCTCGCTGACGCTTCCTCAGTCGTTGAGCACGACTGTCCATGTGTCCGCCTTCGGCATGCAGCAGAACAATGTTACGTTCTCTTCCTCAACCGCGGGAAACAGGCAGATTGAGCTTCTCCCCGCCCTGGTCGCCTTCAGCGGTTCAGTCACCGGCGGCGCCCAGCTGCCGGCGGGAACAACGCTGGAGCTGACGGCAGCTAACGGAACCTCGAAAGCCATACCAGTCTATCAGGGGGCGTATTCCGCTATGCTTTCACCCGGAACCTACAACGTGGTGCTGGCCGGCTATAACTCGTCCTCCGTCCGGTATACACTGTCCGGCACGCAGTCGAGTGTCACACTTCCCATTGGGCAGAGCACGGTGTTCAATGCCGCCGTGGTGCCAAAGTACAACACCACCTTTTACTTCAACTACCCGGTGTCAAGCGGCACCTCGAACCAAAGTGCGCTGAGCAGGCTCGATATATTCAGCACTGTGCTCCAGCAGCCAGTCGCCATTGACAATTTCCTGAACGGCGGAAGCATCTATCTTCAGGCTGCGAACTACACCGTATATTCCTACAGCGCAGTGAACGGAAGCGCGTTCTCTTTCATCAGCAGA
>JAJYOM010000021.1 GCA_021796175.1 Thermoplasmata archaeon | reverse complement strand
AGGAATGGATGCGAACCGGGGGATACCGCGGAAGACCAACTGTTAAATCCGAACGCGATGTTATCGAAATGATACTGACTTGGCTCTAGCACGCTGGCTGTCCCGTGAAGTTCTCCTGATTTCGCTGTCAGCATTCTTCGCTGACCTCGGTTATCAATCCGTGGTTGGTCTCCTGCCAATCTACATCACCCAGGTGCTGCATCAGAAGCCATACGTCTTCGGACTGATCATGGCCATGACATACGGTATAGGCTCTACGATATCCTATGCCGGTGGGAGAATTGGCGACCGGCTGAACAAGAGACGTGTTGCACTTGCAGGCAATCTTCTGATACCACTGCTTTCATTCAGCGGATTGCCATCAAATGTATTTGCAAGCGGCGGCCTTTACATGGGCGGCTGGTTTGCCAGGGATTTCAGATCGCCGCCAAGGAGGGCAATGCTTGTCGAAGCTTCCGATCCTGCATACAGATCCAGTGTTTTCGGTCTGCTTCACGGACTTGATGTCGGAGGCGGTACGGTCTCTGCATTGCTGGCATTCTTCCTTCTGACAAGCGGGTTCAGGATTGGCGAAGTCATGCTTGTTTCTATAGCGCCCATACTCACGTCAAGTGTCGTCCTGTACCTCACCAAAGGGGAGAAACATGAAAACTACGTGCGTTCGCTCAGCTCCGAAGGTAAAACGGCGGTAGAGGATGCAGCCGGTTTCTCCGACAAACGCCTCTTCTTTGCGGCGGTGGCACTATTTGGTTTCAGTTATTACAGTCTTGGATTCCCCATAATTACTGTGACGAACGAGACTGGCAGCTACGCGCTTGGCATAGCGACCTATGCCATCTTCCTTGTTTCTTCCGGCCTGTCCGGTTTTGCATTCGGCCTTACCAGGCTCAACGCCATAAGAACACTCTGGAAACTGGGTTATGCAGTTGCGGCAGTCGCCTCACTGCTCATTGCGCTTTCATACCAGTTTCATGCAGGTATAGCCGGTTTTTATCCTGCGACTGCGGTTCTCGGTCTGGGCGCCGGGGTAGTTGAGACTTATGAACCTGTTGTGGCGACTGCGCTTGTGCCGTCCCGCAGGCTGTCAAGAGGCCTGGGCTCGCTCAGCCAGTGGAGGAGCATAGGTTTGTTCACATCAAACATATTGATGGGCGTTCTGTTCACGATCAGCGTATTTTCATCCTACCTCTACGCATTCGCGACTGCACTTGCAGGTGCTCTGATACTGGCTGTCCTGGCCAGAAGAACCAAAATCCAGTGAACTATCAATCCAATTCGCGCAGGATGGCCCTGACGGGTTCAGGAATGCTGACAGCTTTCCACGCGCTTGAATCGACGCACACCAGTGTCATTGTTCCGTGTGCGGCCCTCCTTCCCGCTGTCCTGTTTGTTATTTCAAATCTTATTTTGACAGACTTGTCGTTCACCTGCTCGAGCCAGAGCTGGGTTGCCGCGGTATCCCCGAACCTGAGTGGCGACTCATAAAAGCAGTGAGCTTCAACCCTTGGACACGCTACCCCGTACCGCTCCATCACGTTTCCCTGGGTGCTCCCGCTGTGCTCAAAGAATTCCTGCTCTGCTTTCTCAAAATATCTGAAGTAATTTGAAAAATGGACAACACCCAGAGCGTCGGTATCTACCCAGCTGACCCTGAATTCATGCACAAATGAAGGCATGCCCGGTCTATTGCGGTAAATTGTATTAAAATGATACCGGTGCGGCTGTAATGTTTACTTAATGTATGTTAATGTACATTAGTCTGTCCACAATAGCAAGCGGGTTTATTAATTATTTAATAAATTATATAATCAGAAATACTGTAAATTCTCTGCCGGAACAAATGCTATTTTGATCCCAGATCCCAGGGCCAGGAGTTGACCTTGGTGATTTCATTTCTGATTGTTGCCCCCGGCATGGCGCCCGGCAGAGAAATCGTCCTTAAACCAGTCAGTTGAATCTTTCATATGGGTTGTGCTTGCTGTTTCTGCTGCTGTCGTCCATGATATCTGCTGCAGGGTGTGACCATTTGAACCCGGTAGATGTAAATGTATTAATTGTGTCAGCATATGGATCACGGAACAGTGAAATTGCATAAGGCTGTCAAATTGGGGTTGAAACAAGCATGAGGATAGCACTCGTCAGCGCCGAAGTCTGGCCATTATCAAAGACCGGGGGTCTTGCAGACTATGTCTTTTCCCTATCGAATGCCCTTGCTTCCCTGGGCCACTCCGTCGATGTCATTACACCCGATTATTCATCGAAAGAGAGCAGCCCGGCTGTTGCCCAGTTGAACGGAACTGAGGGTGTAACATTCTCAAGGCAGAGGATGAACGGCTGGACTGCGGTGAAGGCAGCCAGCCCCGCCCTGTTTGCAAGGGAAAAACTTTACGGCTATGAGGATGATTACAGGCGTTTTGCGCTGTTTTCAAAGGCGGCAGCATCCTACATCGTGTCTGAAGGGTATGATGTGGTGCATTGCAATGACTGGCCGACAGGCTACATACCACTGCTGCTGAAACAGGCGAAGTCGTCAATTCCCAGCCTTTTCACAATCCACAACATGGAATTTCAGGGAATTTCCCCGCCGGAGCTTCTGGATGAGATAGGCATCAGCAGATCCCACTTCCATATGGGGGGAGTTGAGTATTACGGCAACGTCAGCTCTATGAAGGCCGGCATTGTTTACAGCGATGCTCTTGTCACGGTCAGCCCCACCTACAGCAGGGAAATACAGACACCGGAGTTCGGCTTCGGTATGGACGGCATTATAAGAAAGCACTCGTCAAAGCTGTCCGGGATACTCAACGGCATAGATTACAAAATGTGGGATCCGTCCGGCGATGCAGAAATCAGAGCGACTTTCAGTTCTTCTTCGATGGGAGGCAAGGACATGTGCAAGAGTTTCCTGCAGAGGGAATTCTCACTGCCGCAGGTCCGAAGACCGCTGCTGGCTTTTATCGGCCGGCTCTGGAAGCAGAAAGGCATGGACCTGCTGCTTGATGCGCTGCCGTCTGTCAGGGGAAGCTACCAGCTGATCGTCCTGGGCACCGGGGATACTGAACTGATGCGCAGAATAGAAAATGTTTCATCTGCAAATCCTGCAGTCAGGGCAATTATGCGGTATGACGAGAAGCTGGCGCACAGAATTTACTCGGCTGCAGACATTTTCATCATGCCTTCTCGCTTTGAGCCGTGCGGTCTGGGCCAGATGATCAGCATGAGATATGGCACTGTGCCGGTTGTCAGGAAGACAGGGGGGCTTGCCGATACCGTCCATAACTTCGACCGCAGGACCGGCGAGGGTGAGGGTTTTGTGTTCATCGACAGCAGCCCCCAGGAGCTTGCCGACGCGATCAGCGCTGCAATCAGAACATACTCGGACAGGGACAGGTGGAAGAATCTGGTGGGGAACTGCATGAATCATGACTTCTCCTGGGAAACATCCGCCGGAAGATACCTGTCTCTCTACAGCTCACTGGCTTCGGTTGCTTCAAAGCTTTCTGAGTAGCGCGATTTCCTGCCTGTACTTTGTTCCGCCGGGTGTCTCAAGAGCCATCGGCACCCTCGCGAGTCCGGGATAGTGCATAAGCGCACTGAAACCCTCCCTGCCTATCTTCCCTTTCCCGATATTCTCATGCCTGTCTTTTCTGCTGCCAAGATCGCCCTTCGAGTCGTTCAGATGGACTGCGAGTAGCCTCCTCATGCCTATTTCCCGTTTGAACTGCCCCATTGTGGCCGAGACAGACTCACCGTCCCTTAAGTCGTAGCCCGCAGCGAAGAGGTGGCAGGTATCAAGGCATACACCCAGCCGCTCCGAGCCCACCATTCCCAGCACATTGGCAATAGCTCCAAAGTCATGGCAGATGACATTCCCCTGGCCGGCCATGATTTCCAGCGCCAGTTTCACATGCATGCCGTCTGTCCGGGAAAGCACATTCTTTATGCTCTCAGCTTCAGTCAGCTCGCCTTTCCTGTCTCCTTTTCCCACGTGGCTGCCCGGATGGAAAATGTAGATCCCTATTCCAAGCTGCGCGCATCTGCCCAGTTCCTCCACAACTGCACCAATTGACATACCGAGCGTCTTTTTCTCAGGGCTTGCAAGGTTCGTAAGATAGGAGCCATGTGCCACAATTGCCTTGAGGCTGCTGGCCCTGAACGCTTTTCTGAATTCGGCCGATGCCTCCTCCTCTATTGGCTTTGCCTTCCATTGCATCTGGTTTCTTGTAAACACCTGTATTATGTCTGCATCAATCTCTTCGCCTGCAGTGATGGCGTTTGTGAAACCGCCTCCTATGCCAACATGTGCGCCAAGCAGCATTTACATATCACCTGTCAGGCGCTGAACTTTGACATTACAGACACCAGTTCAGAGAGCTCGAACGGCTTCACTATGTAAGCACTCGCACCCAGTTCGACAGCCCTCTTCTGCATTGTCCTGTCGTAGAGCGCGCTTACAGCCACTATGTGCGCCTTCGGGTCGAACTCAAGTATTTCCTTGATCGCCTCAAGCCCGTCCTTGTTGGGCATCGCCAGGTCGAGCAGTACGACATCAGGCTTCTTCTCCTTGTAGAGGGCAACAGCCTCATTGCCGTCCTTGCCCTCTGCAATGACATGGTAGTCATACGCTTCAAGAGCGGCAACCATCGCAGCCCTTGTTAGCGAAGAATCGTCAACTACGAGAACGTTCAACAGCTGCATCTCCTTACAGGCAATTTGATATGGTTATTAAATAAATTCTATCACGCTGTCACAGATAAGACAATCGGCACAATTATTGCTGCTGCCTTCTGTGGCAGGAATAGTCTCAGCGGGGCTCAATTCATTCGGCATCCAGCACCTTTCTTCCGGAAAGATATGTATCCCGCGTGAATTAATAAATATGCATTTTCATTATAGTCGCAGAAAACGGATGTCTGATCACAGCAACCTTATACCACGCCTCGAATCTCCCGATTCGCATGAGTGTTCAAGGAAGTGACAAGTTCAATTGTCTGAAATCAGAAAGGATTATGTCACGGATACATGGGTAGTCATTTCGGAGGAAAGGGCCAGGAGGCCAAAGGACTACATCAGGACACACCTGAAGCTGCAGAACGGTACATGTGTCTTCTGCGAGGGTAACGAGAAGCAGACACCACCTGAGATTTATGCTTTCAGGTCAGCAGGATCGATGCCCGATTCACCCGGCTGGTGGATCAGAACTGTACCGAACAAGTTCCCTGCTCTGCGAATAGAAGGCAAACAGGAGAGGGTAACAAGCTCCGTATTCAGCAGCATGAACGGAATAGGCTGCCATGAAGTCATAGTCGAATCTCCTGCGCATGATAAACCGATTGCCCTTCTGCCTGCCATACAGGTCAGAGAGGTCATAGAGATGTACAAGTTCAGGCTTGCCGACCTTTCCAACGATCGCCGGTTCAAGTACATCATCATATTCGAGAATCACGGTGCCGAGGCAGGTGCATCGCTTGAGCACCCTCACAGCCAGGTGATCGCCACTCCGATCATACCTGTCCATGTCGCATCCGAACTGAGGGGTGCGGACAATTTCTTCACAGACATGGGCGGTGAATGCATATTTGACAACATAATCAGCGAAGAGCTCAAGGCCGGTAAACGAGTCGTGTTCCAGAACAGCTCCTTTGTCTGTATAACGCCATTTGCATCGAAGTATCCCTATGAGATGATGATACTTCCCAGAAGGCACATGCCGAACTTCACCGACATAAGCGAGAGTGAAGTCAACGACCTCGCAGAGATGCTCAGGAAGTGTTTCAATTCACTGTATACACTGCTTGATGACCCTCCATACAACTTCTACATACACACCGCGCCTGTTAACGGGAGGGATTATCTGTTCTACCACTGGCACCTTGAGATTACACCCAGAGTGAGCAGGCTTGCCGGCTTCGAAAGGGGAACAGGCTTCTACATCAACACACTGTCGCCTGAAACTGCAGCGCAGATGCTTGCGGGCGAACAGTCAGAATCAAGACAGTCCACAGTGGAGAATCATGTTGCCACCGCCGGAACGAACCTGAGATTGCCCGAAGAGACCTGAAGGGCGTAGTACCTGCTGTCTATCTCCGCGCCCCTCATCTTCACAACCCTGAACATGGGAATAAGGCTGCCGTCACCCCTCTTTCTGCGGTGGAACTGCACAACCCCGTCAGCGAGGTATGCCTCTGCGCTCTTGTCCCGGACCACCCTTCCGTATTCCCCCTCCTTTATCACAATGGATGTAAGACCAAGCTCCCTTACCCAGTCGAAGAACTCGAATACAGCCTTCCTCTCGATTTCCCTGTTGACCATCGAGTACATGGCGTTCAGGTTATCCATAACAACAAACTCAAACTGGTCCTTCCTCAGTTCCTGCCTTATGTAGTCCATCATCACCTGGCGCCAGTTTCCCTCCATTTCTGCTGTCTTCTTCTTGATGTCTGTCCTGTCCACAATGACCAGGTGGCCTGATTTTCCGCTTTCCAGCCCTATCTCCTTCAGCCTTTTTGAGAACTTCTTCTCCCCTTCATCAAGCAGTATGTAGAGTGCCTTTCCGCCTGTTTCCCTCGCCATTCCGTCAACAGTGAATGCCCCCATGGTGGATTTCATTGAGCCGGCGGGCCCCGCAAAAAGAATAACAGAACCCTCGAATATCCCCGGCTTCACTATGCTGTCGCTGACGAAATTGTAGTAGCTTGCGTTCCCCTTACTGTCCATCAGCGCCCTCTCGGCTGTTGCCTTTTTGAGCACCGCGACATGGCCGCTTACGATCTTCTTGAAATCGTTGTCGCTTCTTCTCCTCATGTGGCGAACGACGTCTGACTTGTATTCTGCAGCTGAGGGTGCCGCTCTTCCCTCGATTGATTTGACAGCCGCGTCGGTTTTTTTCTCCTCGTTCATCTTTGCTATCATGTCATTGAGATCCCTGAGTTCCTTCTGAAGCTCCCCCATTGTCCTGTCCTGCTCAGTTGATTTGATCTGCCTGTGGTTCACCTGCCGCATTCCGAAATCCTGCTGAATCTGTGGTCCGCGCTCAACCAGTGCAGCCGCCTCTGCGCCTGAGCCTATGGTCTCAATGCTGTAACCGCCGTCGAACCTGTTCTGCTCCCGTTTGTGGATTGTGTCCCGCGTTCTTCCTGTCTCCTCTCCAATGCTCTCGCCACATCTTCCGCATTGCGTATCCATCTTCTTCAGGGCGTAACCGCAGACCTGGCAGAATTGAACATTTGCCATTCAGATCATCCTATGGACTGGGTCACCACAAAGTGGCCGCCTGAGAACTGCAGCGAGAAGTAAGATGTGTCATGTGCGGTATTCCTCATCTTCACGCACCTAATCCTTCTCCTGACTGTGTCGCCGTCGTCAGCTGAGAGTGTCAGATTTATAATTCCGTCAGCAAGGTATCCTTCCTCGTAACCTTTCTCCAGTACCTCCTCAGGATTTGCCTCTGAAATTAGCAGAGACGTTATGTCCATCTCTCTCAACCATTCGAACAGGAAGAAGATATGACTTCTCTTGGAACTCAATCCGGATGAAAGTTCCAGTACATCAAGCGAATCGAGCACAAGCAGGCTGTAATCCCAGCCCCTGAGCTCCTCAAGCAGGTATTCCTTGAGGACCGATATCACCGTATCATCCGCCGTGGCGAGTTCAAGCTCCTCCCTGATGCTGCCAAGGTCGATAATCCTGATGTTCTGGCTGTCCTCGACTTCCAGCTTCATTGATTTCATCTGGCGCAGCAGGCTCTCCTTGCTCTGTTCCAGCGAGACATATGTGGAACGGAGTCCCAGGACTTTTGCGTTCTTCTGCAGCACGTTGAACGCGAAAGATGATTTCATCGTGCCAGGGTTTCCGGATATCAGAACAACACTCCCTTTTGGTATACCTCCTCCAATAACCTGGTCTAAGCCGTCGACAAATGTCTTTATCCTCTCTGTTTCACCTTTTTCAATCAATTGAAGCCACCCTTGCGGTCGCCACTGGCGATCTGATTCGCGCCTGCTTCGCTGCCGAAACAGCCTGAGGGTATATCCTGTGCCTCAATGAGTACCGCCTCTCCGCTTTCGAGCAGATAATCGAACCACCGGGGATCAACCTTTGTGCCCTTGAGGTATCTGATGCGCACACAGCGCCTCAGGCTCTCATCCTCCCTTATATCGACGACGCCGTCAACAAGTGACATCATGGTGTTCATCGTCAGCGATTCGTGCATTCCGTCCACTATGACGAACATGATTGAGCCGTACTCCAGTTTTGTTTTGGTCGACAGGACCTGTACGAATTTGGACATTGTCTGTGGTGCATTGTAGAGGAAGAGGGAGGACATGCCGTCCACTATAATCCTGACAGGTGTTCCGAGAGAATCCACCACGGTCGAGATTGCAAGTGATATGCTCTCCAGATGTGCGATGCCATTGGTGTTCACTATTATTCTGCTGTCAGATGCATTCGATTGCGGAACATAACAGTCTATGATGCGCAGGACGGACTCGATATCCTCCTTCTCAGCATCTGGCTGGAGTCTTTCAATAAGATCCTCGCCGGAAGCTGATATAGTCACAAAAAGTGTCCGTTCTCCCTGCGTTATCCATTTCTTCGCAAGGCTGATTGCAAGCTCTGTCTTTCCGCTCCCTGGCGGGCCAACAAGCAGTATCGAGGAATGCGGAGGTATCACTGTTTCAAGATGCAATTCCGCCATGTCGACCATTGCCCTTAATTTATACATCTGTTTAGCACTTGGCAGCGTATTTAACATTGTCGAGATGAGGTTTTTTTTTGCAAATTACTCCAACAGCTGGAAAAACGGTCCTTTTCCGCAGACTCTCGACGTTGAAATTCTTGTACCAATCCTTAAAAAGCATCTGCAGACTTCGAGCTACCACAGTGCACGTGGTCAAATGACTCGCCCGCATCCCAATCCATTTGTTCTATTGCAAATGCAGTCGGGGGGATGCGGATAGCCGCTACAACACAGTCATCTTCCAGGACATCTGTGACGGAAATAGTCCGCTCTTCAATGATGTTGATTTCCAATTCGGCAGATTTCCAGACTCTTCTCTTCTCGCTGATGTCGTCTGTATCCAGTATACTCGGAAACGGAACCAGATATTGCTTTCTGCGTGTCGGGCCGGAAAGGAGGACGGCCACCGTTGAATACTGCAATTTCACGACCGGTCGCTGGAAGAATGGCGAAACCATCGCAATATCCTCCGACCAATATCTTGGACTGGCACTGGAGCAGCAACACATGACAGTATTTGTCCCGGGGAAGGACGAGGGCAGTATGTCTGAGAGCGCTCAGATGTTCGCCTCGTCCGGGTTCATTTTCCTAATTTTGCGCGAGAAGGCCTCTCCGGCCGGAATACTGGTCTGCAGATGCGATGCGAAGGAGAAGCCGGGACATGAGCAGAATCTGGCACTGGAAATAGTTGCACTGCAGGCAGGCAGCCGCATGGAACTGCTGTCAGCAAAAAAATTGCTCAACCTGGAGCGCAGGGCCACCTCCGTGCTCAGCTCTTTCTTTTCAGGGAAGGACGGCTCATATACATTGCTATCAAGCTATTCGAATCCGTTTGAGCATGTCATGTCAGCCTTTCCCGAACTGCAGGGCATTGTCTATGCTGTCCACAGCCCCGACGGTCACGTTTGCAGGGCAGCGCAGTTCAGTAACGGGAGCCTGGCAGATCAGAACATGGACATTGACAGACTTGTCTCATTACTCCCACGCAGTGAGGGCGTATCAGATGTCATCCTAACCGATGGGAATGCAGTGTGGACTGCAATCACCGAAGCGTTCGGAACACTCCCTGGCGATTCCTCAACCTGCAGCACTGTCGTCTCCCCATCCGCCGATTCAATGTTACTGATATTCCATTCGGGCCAAACTCTTGATCAACCTGTCGCGGATGCAGCAAAAGCATTACTTTCAGCACTTGACATTGTGGAGTGGAGATCGATTGCATTCGAAAGTCAGAAGGAATCATCCGTACTGCTGGAACATCTGCTGGCGCTGCTCGAAAAGATCAAGTTCACGAGCAGGCCGCCGGACATTGTTGCGAGTTTTGCATCAGTCATACTTTCCATCACCAGCGCAAACCTGCTTGCAATCTACCGATATAACGAACAGGAAAGGAGCCTCGGTCTGCTCTATACCAACAGCCATGAGCACTTCCGCGGGCCGGGGAGCATACCGCTTTATGAGTTCAACCAGCTCTTTCCAAACTCTGGCCAGGAGCCGATGTTCCATGTACATCTGAATGAATCGTCTGGAAGAGTATGGAATGCAATTGGCCTGGATGAATCAACCGCCGAAGCTGATGTCCTGGGAATCAGCGGCGGTCAGCCGTCTGTCATGCTGATACTCACGTATGGAAGGGGCGAATCACACCCTCATCTGGATGCAGCTATTCTCACTAGGCTTTGCAGGGTGCTCTCCAACCTTGTTACTACTTCATTCTCGCTCCATGAGACGCTTGACTATTCTCATTTCAGCACAGAGTTTCTGCGGGTCATATCACAGTCGCTGCGATCCAAAGACGGCAGGTGGTCTCTGGAGATAGAGCAGGTGGCTGACAGGATATGTGCTCTTGCCGGCAGCAGCATGCAGCAGGATTTTGCATTTCTGTTTTCCACCTCCAAGAATATGTCATACGGTCCCGCAATAGGAAAATGGGCAAGGCATCCGTACGATGTATCGCGCGTTCATGCGGAAGTGTCTGAACTCATGAAGTCATTCGAGAACAGGGACGGCTGGATGGTTGGCGGCAGCAGACGCCTCACTCTCCTTATCGATGACAAGAAGTTTGCCGGGCTGCTTGATCAGGGGGTTCGTTCCGCGACTGTAATGCTTGCGGGTGATATCGACGGTCCGCTTTCAGCCGCAATGCTTCTCCTGACCTCTCAAAACAGATCTGCCGGTGCTTCCGAAGCTCAGATAGTTTCCGCCGCCCTGGAGGCAACCAGGCTGATGCTGGAGAGCAGATATCGTCGCGTTGACATAGACTGGACGCTCAATGCAATGAGGAGCGAACTGGCTGTTGCAAAAGGCATGAGCTCCACATTCGACCAGCTGTCTGTTCTGAACAGCACTGTACGGGAAGTTGCACGTTTGCTGAGATGCGACATGTGCCTGGTCGAGGTTCTTGATGAAAGGGGGATCTGCAGAATTGCATCGCTGTCAGACCGGTCAGGTGCGCTGCGGCAGCTCCCACAAGTTAAGAATTCCAGGGATAGCCAGCAGGAGGATAACAGGACTGGGTTCTCCACTCTGACGATAGAGACTGGCAGCAATCTGAGTGTTCAGGGAGAGGTGTCTTGTAACACGCTTCTTTCCAGCCTGCCGGTGTATGAGCAGGAGCTGATTGCCAGTGTTATGGGCCAGAAGGCAATTGGAAGTGTGTTCGGTGCCCCAATCTCGTTTGCCGGCAAGCTGCTCGGACTGCTTGTGTGCATAAGATCCAATCAGGATTCAGCTCTCAGCAAGGGTGAAATCAGCTATCTCGAATCAGTCGCTGCACTGGCAGCCACGTCTGTTGAAAACTCAAGAAACATGGCGAGCACGCTCGACGCCCTGGCCAAGCTCAGGAGACTTGACACCCTGAGATCAAATTTCTCCAGCATCGCAGCACACGAACTCAGGACACCGCTGACATCCATCAGAGTTTACATTGAACTCATGAAAATGGGAAAAGTGGGCAAATTCAACGAACAGGAGTTCAGGAACATCGAGAATCTGCTGGCAAGCATCTCAGAACTCACTGAAATCATCAACAACATGCTGGAATTCACAAGGATGGAGGCAATGTTGCTTGAGACAGAGATGTCTCCTGTTTCATTTCAGCCGCTCGTCGAGGAGATATGTGCACTTCTCTCAGCCGTTGCGACTGCAAAATCCATATCGCTTGAGCACCACTTTGATAAGAATATCAGGGCGGTCAATGCAAATGCTCCGCTGATAAAAAGGGTAATGAACAATCTTGTCGGCAACGCGATAAAATTCACCGCGGAGGGTGGGAAGATAAGCGTGAAGGTGAGCGATGACAGAGAAGGCGTGCTGCTCACTGTGGAGGACAACGGCAAGGGCATTCCTGCTGAAGACCTGCCCTATATATTCGACAGGTTCCACGTCGTCGACTCATCGATACTTCACAGCAGGACTGGATTCAGGCTCGGCCTGCCTATATCGAAGCTCATTGTTGAAAGACACGGCGGCAGAATCTGGGCAGACAGCGAACTCGGCAAGGGCTCCAAGTTCTATGTTCTCCTGCCGCATAAACAGGGCATATCAACCGAAAACTGGCTATCGGACGCGACCGGCTACATACACTGAGTCAGAATATTATTCCGCCTTCCCTGTCCCTGAGCGGGTGAACGAGTATGAAATCCTTTGAGAGCGAACCATATTCAATGGCCTGCCTGACAGTAAGGTGCAGACCATCGCATTCAAACGGCTCTTCCCATGTTGACTCAATCACAGACAGGTCCGCCGAAGCACATTTCTCATCCAGCAGCTTGACTGGCCCGGTGTCGCCGGAAAACAATATACTCCTGCCTCCAGTCTCTATCACGTAACCGGCAGACGGAACAGGATCGCCGCATCTGTTGGCCGGAGTACTGTCTCTGTGCCTGGTCCGGAAACTGCTTACTACCAGGCCATCCAGTTCCACCCTGTTCCTGCGCGTTATGTCGATGAAACTCACTCTGAAATGCAGGCGATCCTTCAGCGCGCTTGCCATCCTGTGCACCCTGCCTCCTGCACCTTCGGGAGTTATCACCCTCAGCTCTGACTTCCTGCCGGCCACCTCCATCAGCCACAGAAGTGAATTCAGCCCGCCTGCATGGTCGAGGTGCTCGTGAGTAATCAGCACGTTCTTCAGCGACTCGTATTTTTCAATCTTCCTTCCGTAGAGGCTGTAGATGTAGCTGGCCGCACCATCCCCGCACTCCACCATGGAACAGCTGTCTGGATTCGCGAGCAGCATTACGGTGCTCAGTCCGGAGACTGAGAAGGGTATGTCGAGGCTGATGTTTCCACTCTTCCAGCTGATGCCTGTCATTTCCTGTCCTCTTTCTGCCGGCACTTTGGTCGGCCCGGCGGGATGTATATTGTTAAACTGCGATATTTCTCTTGCTACTGTAACCCGCTCAGTCGAATGCCCATAGGTACGACAGTTGTCAGACGGAAAGTATGATATACCCGCTTGGCCATACATCCAACAGTCGCTACGGCGACGAAACAGAAGAGAGGGATGCATAAAATGGCAATGAGAGAAATACCTTTTGAAGAAGCGAAGCGCATTGCCTATTCAAAAGGATTGAGTCCGGCGAAGGTGAAAGGAACAACGAAGCTCGAGTTCACAAAGGGGAATAACCCCCGGCTCGAAGTGACATCTTGGGAAGATTTTGAGAACCTTCTCTATGTCCGTAGTCTTTCCGTTCACGAGAGCGGCGGCTTCATG
This sequence comes from Thermoplasmata archaeon, assembly GCA_021796175.1. Taxonomy (GTDB): domain Archaea; phylum Thermoplasmatota; class Thermoplasmata; order Sysuiplasmatales; family Sysuiplasmataceae; genus JAJZXY01. The sequence goes on along the minus strand of JAJYOM010000021.1, from coordinate 3,124 downwards.
AAAGTTATGAAGAAGTAAGTAGCTTACTCCTGCCTTTCGCCGATACAAACCATTTTCATTTCATTCATTTTCATTTCATTCATTTTCGTTTGCGTTGCCAACGTGTTAATATACTGAATGGCCTTAACTCAAATTATGGAAAGCATGATACAGTCTACGGGTACGACAACACTCGCATTCAAGTGGCGCGATGGCGTCATTATTGCAACTGACAGACGTGCCACAATGGACACAATGATCAGCTCAAAGACGATTTCCAAGCTTCACAAGATTACCGATCACATCGCCATGACAATTGCAGGTGGCGTCGGCGATAGCCAGCACATGGTGAAGGTTCTCCAGGCGGAGAGCAGCATATTTTTCTTCAAAAACGGCTACGAAATGACTGTCGGTGCGGTTGCAACACTTCTGGCGAACATACTCAACCAGACAAAGTTCTATCCGGAGTATACCTTCCCTATAATCGCCGGTGTTGACGGATCAGGTCCAAATGTCTACTCCGTAGACCCGGCTGGAGGGGCAGAAAAGGATGATTTCATATCCGTTGGTTCTGGCTCACCCTATGTTTACGGCGTCATGGAAGACAGATACAAGTCAACGGACCTCACCAGGGATGAGGCACTTGAACTGGCAGTCAGGTCACTGTGTTCGGCGCTGAAGCGGGACTCGGCTACAGGTAACGGCATAGATGTGGTAGCCATAACCCAAAAGGAATTCTATAAATGGCCCGACAAGGATGTCAACAAGCTGGCATCCAAGTACGGTGTCAATTTCTGAAGGGCAGCGGCTCACTGCACAGACTCTGGTGCTTCAGGCAAGCCAGCCGAGCTGCCTCTTGGCATCATCCGACATTTTTTCGGGTGACCATACCGGCTCCCAGACTATGTCCACATTTGCTTCCTTGACATCCTTCAGTGTCAGCAGCTTGCTTGTAACATCATCCTTGAGCATGCCGCTCACGGGACAGCCGGGTGCAGTCAGTGTCATTTCAACAGAAACCTTTTCGTCCTGAATGTCCACTTTGTAAACAAGGCCCAGATCAACTATGTTGATTGGTATTTCAGGGTCATAGCATTCACGGAGGACTTCCAGTACCTCTTCCTCTGTCGGCAGGATTAATCACCTTGCTTTACTATTTTTGAGCAATGTATTAAGGCTTGCTGTAGTTAATTCAGCTAAGGATTTTCCTCCACGGCAGCCGAAACTTTGCCTTTGAATTGGCCGACACCGAAGGAATCATTACTGATTGCCCTCGGCCCCGGGAATGGCAAAAAAGCTGAATCCTGTCTGACAGCCGAACTGCTGCTAAGCAGTTGCCACCGGATAATTGCAAAAAAGTCGCAGATTTAAATAGTGGTTTCACTAAGCAAAAAAGTGTAAGTCTGCAGTGAGTGCAGCCCTTGTCTCCCCGCGGACTGGTTGTCTGCAAAGATAACTGAAGACAAAGACATTTAATAACCATGGAGATCGTCGTCCAAATGAGAAAATTAGTATCGTTGCTTCTCGCATTCACGCTTTTGTTCGTTTACACCGCTCAGTTTTCCTCCGGTCCTGCCGTTGCATCTGGCCAACCCAGGTTTACAGTTGTTTCAGACGCGATCGGCCTGCCACCTGGCGCTCTCAGCATTGCTTCCCAGTCCAGCAGGGAAATAAACATCACTTTCTCCCTTGATTTCAGCAATGCGAGCCGGCTGAACAGCCTTCTTTCTCAAATTTATACACCGGGGAGTTCCCAGTATCATCATTTCCTTTCACCTGCCCAATTCTACGCACGATTTGCCCCTTCAAGTGCTGCCGTGACAGGATTGGAGAACTACATGAACTCCTACGGTGCGAAGACAGCAGGTGTGCTTGGGGACGGAACGCTTGTTTCGTTCACGGCAACGGAAAGTCAGCTTCACGGTGCGCTTGGAGTGAGTTTCTATTCATTCAGCCTTGACGGCGGAAACTTTTATTCGTCGACGGGCCAGCCAACGCTGCCGTACCTGATTGCATCCACTGTAAGCGGAATACAGGGGCTGCAGGATTATGCCGTGGCCACACACCCGGCACTGTTACCCTCGGGCGACGCTGCTGCTTCGCCTTCCGTAAGTGTCGGCCCATCGCCCTCAGCACCGTACAATCCCGCCACAATCAAGGAGGCATACAATTTCACCGGCCTTTACAACAGTGGTATCGATGGCAGCGGTGTATCTGTATCCATTGTCACTGCTTACACTTTTTCCAACAGCACGATTCAGTACTTTGACAGCACCTTCGGCATCAGCCCATACCGTGTCGTGCAGGTCATGCCGTTCGGTGTTACCAGCACATTGGGACTCGAGTCAACCCTGGATACTGAATGGATGACAGCGATCGTGCCCGGCGCAACCGTCAATGTCGTGATAGGACCAAACCCGTATCTTCAGACTTTCACCAAGATGTTCGACTATGTGGTATCCAATAACCTGTCATCTGTCATGAGCACCAGCTGGGGTACACCGGAAAGCGGATCATCGAGTGTGGCAACTCCTTCGTCCACCATCAGCGCAGACAACAGCATATTCAAACAGGCCGCGGCCGAGGGAATTGGTGTCACAACAGCTTCCGGAGATTACGGCGCCTATGACAATACGACGCAGCTTACACCTGATTTCCCCTCCTCTTCCCCATACGTGACCGGAGTGGGCGGAACGTGGCTGAACCTCACGACCAGCGGCGGGCACATCGTCCGTTCATCTGAAACGGGCTGGTCAAAGAGCGGGGGCGGGGTGAGCAGCTACTTCCCGGCTCCCGCCTACCAGTCGAAACTGCCCGGATCAATGATTCTGACAGGAAGGGGCGTTCCGGACGTTTCCTTCAATGCGATGCCGGCTGCCGGCTACTATGTCTATTACAACGGAAGCTGGGTGATAGCTGGAGGTACCAGCTTCGGTGCACCCATCTGGTCAGGCATACTGGGACTGGAAAACCAGCTCAGAGCGAGCGCAGGTGAAGGCAACATAGGCTTCGCCAATCCCGCCTTATATTCCATCGCTCTGTCAGCGAACTACAACATTGCATTCTATGACATCACACAGGGATACAATGGCTACTATTCAGCCGGACCAGGCTACGATCTTGTGACGGGCCTGGGTGTGCCTGA
>JAJYOM010000149.1 GCA_021796175.1 Thermoplasmata archaeon | reverse complement strand
TGGAGGCGATGAAGGAAATGCTGAAAGAACGGATAATTCTCTCTAGTCTTTCCACTGCGTCACGCCGATTTTCAAGCTGCTTGAAGGCATCGGGATCAATCAGGACGCCATTAGAAGCGGCAAGCTTCAGTATATCGGCCTGTATGGAAGACCCCATGATTCTTTGTTAAGAGGGTAGTGACTATTAAAGATAGCCCAGAGCTGCCGGAAATACAGGCCCCCTCGCATCGTTCAGCAACACACATCATCCACAAGAATTCACTTCTCGGTTGGAAGCTGGTCGCCCGTCCATTCCACGTATCCTTCCCTCAGGTTCATGATGTCCTTTCCTTTCACCTTTCTTATGACTGCCCTGGATCTCCTGCCCCTTCCCGAAACGAAGATTGTCCGCTCACCTACGGCAGACCCCCGTTCAATCCTGGTAAAAGGCACATTCCTCGATCCCGGAACATGTCCTCTGGCGAATTCCCTGGGCTGCCTGACATCTATTATGTTGAACCTCTCGCCCTTCTCAAGCAATGAATACAAATCTGTCGGTTTGATATCACTGAAAGTGCCTTTGTCTGCATAGGGCCAGCCATAATACCTGTAAGTGAATGTGGAAACAACAACACCACCCATCGACAGGATGGCGAGAAGTATTGACGGAAGAGTCAGTCCGAACGCAAGAAACAACATGATGACGAAAATGATCCAGAGCGCAAATACTGTGATTACTAGCGGGAGCGTTTTCATCTCTGTCAAATCTGAGAGAGCACATATCTATAAATTATATGCCGAGAAAACTTCAGGCAGTTACATCTCGCTTCTCTTCCTGATTGCCTGGAACAGCCATGGGAGCATCGCAGTTCGCCTATCGTAATATGCGCTGACCAACCCATATATAGTTGAATTAGGCATAATTACCAGTTTATTCATACATGGAAGAAGACCGAATGACTGAGGAAAGAGAGGAAATCAGGCGGAATGCTCCCACAAAATTTTTCACGGTGGATGAAGCAAACGACCTCATTCCCGCGCTTGAGGGGAAGCTGAAAGCCTGTGATCAGATACTCATTGAGATCAGATCGGTCTCTGAGCTCACAGAAGACATGGAATGGTACTGGGGAGAGTCCATAAACGAGGAGACAAATCCCGACAGGACCGAGTACCTGAAGCTGGAGAAAGAGAAGAGTATCAGGATTGAACGATGGAACAATGCCATAAGGGGCATTGAGGACATTGGCGTGCTCATAAAGAATCCGGATCTTGGTCTTGTCGATTTCTACAGTATCAGGGACGGCCAGGTTGTATTCCTGTGTTGGCAGCGCGGTGAGCTTGAGGTCCGTTACTGGCACACGCTCGAGGGCGGGTACAGCGGCAGGCGACCGCTGGAATGAATGCTGTCGTTCTCTCCTTTCAGGGTAAATGCCAGACAAGTGCCTGATTTAAAGTATCCGTATTACATTTCAGGTCCTAAGGCTAACTACCGATGTCTCATTGCTTCCTTGAGTTGAGAAGATGGCATTACATTTTGTAGACTATCTGACTGCAGTGATGACGCTGCTAATAGTCGCCGATGTGGTAATTTGTGAACTCATCTTTTACACGTTGGGCAGGGACTTCTCAAATCTCAGAAAGGATGTCGAGACATCGGAGAAGCTGAGAGCGTTCGGAAGCCTACTACTTGGACTTTCGCTACCGCTGCTTGTCCTTGGTATAGAAATGGATACCGTGTGGCCGCTACCAGGAAGTTTCAACTTTGTGTATGGTGATATGATAATATACATCGGAACATTGCTGCTTGCCTCCGGATTGCTTATGCTGAAATCACCGGAGGCGGTCCGCTATCTTTACCCGCTCATTGCAGTCTTCAGTCTATTCGTCGTGGTTTATGGTGCTGACGTACAGCATTACAGTCTTGGTCAGAATCCGACGGTCGCCGCAGGAATGATGGTGTTCGAAGGGCTCGGCGGTCTCGCGACGTCCGCGTATCTCTTCAGCTCCAGAAAGCTGGTTGGTTATGCCGCCATCGCGTTCCTTGTTGTCGCCATCCTTATACTGGCGCTTACAGACGTTGAATCAATCTTCGAACACACGACTTCGTTCGCGTCGTGGTTGCCATGAACCGTCTGTTGGTGTATAATCGATCATACGTTGCCGACCGGCCGGCTGTTTTTTCCGAACTGTTTGTGCCAATTAGCTGGTAGTTGAGATGGACACTGAACAGAGGCATGCAGGTGTATTGGACTTCAGGATGTGGTACAGAGCACTGAAGGTTATACCCCACCTGGAAAGAAATGAGTGGGATGCACTCGACCCTGTGTCAAAATGGCTTGTTGCTGCCAGAGGTGCTGTGCTCATAATGACATTCTTTTCGGCTCTCATAGGCGGCCTGCTTGCGTTTTCAGCTGGATCGGCCAGCATATTGCTTCTCGTACTGACTGTAATTGGCCTTGTGCTTGCTCATGGTGCATCAAACCTCCTGAATGATTACTGGGACACGCGGATGGGTGTGGATGAAGGTAATTACTTCAGGGCGCAGTATGGTCCTCATCCGCTGATTAGCGGATTTATGACCGCAAGACAGCTGCTGATGTGGGTTTTTGCCACTCTCTGCGTTGCAATGCTTGCAGGTCTGTATCTCATGCTTGTCCGTGGTCCGTGGATAATACTTTTCGCAGCAGTCGGATTGCTCCTCATGATGACATACTCAGGAAAACCATATCCGCTCAAGAGGATAGGTCTGGGGGAAATTGCTGTCTTCATCATCTGGGGTCCGCTCATGATTGGAGGCACTTTTTACGTACTTCGTGGCGTGCTGCCTCTCTGGGTGATACTCGCATCGCTGCCCTACACTCTTGGTGTGACACTTGTTCTCTTTGGCAAACACATAGATAAAATCGACTATGACAGAAAGAAGAGCATACGGACGCTGCCAGTGCTGCTTGGGGAAAAATGGGCAAGGATGGCATCGATTGCTATTATAGTGCTGATGTTTCTCACATCCGTGTTGCTTGTTGCTGGCGGCTACCTGGGGCTGCCGGTACTCCTCGTGGCTCTTTCTATACCCGGAGCGCTTACAGCTATCAGGGTGTTTACAAGATCCAGGCCACTTGCGCGGCCTGCCGATTATCCTGCAGACGCATGGCCCCTGTGGTACGTTGGTTTTTCCTTCATATTCAACAGGAATTTCGGCGGATTGTTTGTCCTTGGCCTTATGCTGGATATTGCATTAAAAATGGCTGGCATTCCTGTTCTTGTCTCGCAGCTTTGAGCCGCGCATTCCCCCGCCAGAAATGATCTCACACACAACGACAGAGGCTGGTTGGCCTCACTCAGTCTGGCAGGAAATCAGTGAAACAGAAGCCATCCCTGATCACTGTATCACCCCTGTGGAAAGGTATGCGTCTGCTGAAAATCGGCCCGTCATATGCGAATGTGTGGAATTCTCCGTTTTCACCACACGGGTCTATGCCGGAAGGGAGCGAATCAAGCAAATCAGCGTCGTACTCCATGCCGCAGAACGATACCGGAAGTTTTTTCGGGTCCACGCAGCAGATCGCGGCCCTGAAACCATGAGAAATGAAAAACTCCGCGAGCTCCTTTGTATTTCTCCCCCACAGAGGAAAGAGGCCGTGCATTCCTATCTCCGCAAGCCTGCCCTCCCTGTATTTTCGTATATCCTCGAGGAACAGATCGCCGAATGCCACACTGGCGACTCCTGCTGTCCTGTGCTTCTCGAGTGCTCTGCGCATTCTTGCATCGTATTCTTCATTGCTTGAATTCTGTGGTATGTACACTTTTTCCAGCCGCATCCCGAGAGATGCCGCCTGCATATCCAGCAGGGAAATCCTCACACCGTGCATGCTTATTCTTTCAAATCCCTCGGTGACAGTTGTGAGCAGCGAAGCTATACTGTGTTTTCTTCCATTCAACTCCTCAAAAAGAGCCATCGAGCAGTCTTTGCCGCCGCTCCAGGAAAGAAGAATATTCTCCATCTGCCTAATTTCCTGTCTGTGAAACACAATTGCTCTTTAAAGCACATTTGCATGATTTCACAGACTGTTACTACCCATATGTGGCAGGATGCAGGTGTCGGGAT
>JAJYOM010000020.1 GCA_021796175.1 Thermoplasmata archaeon | reverse complement strand
GCCCTGAGGTCCCACGCCCGTATCAGTTCAAGATTGTAACGCAATGTGTGAGTTGAGACACCGGTGGCCCTCAGTCTCCGGCGGAGATCAAGTGTCTTTTCAAGTGCTCCGGACAGGGACGGTCCGTTCCTGAAAATGCCTACATCCACATCCATGATGGATTGCAGCTCTGTCTCCAGCCTGTAGACCTTCTCGCCCCCCTCTCTGGAAAACATTTCATCGATAAAATCACCGGTCGACGCAGTTTCCTGATCGATGAGTTTATCGTCAAACTGCAGGTCATTGTCCCTGACATACCTGGCCGCACTCAATCCCGCCCTCCTGCCGAACACAAGTGTTTCGAGCAGCGAATTGCCGCCCAGTCTGTTTGCGCCGTGAATGCTGACGCAGGCCGATTCACCTGCTGCAAAAACGCCACTTACTGCCGTTGCGCCGTCATTATTTGTCGAAATTCCGCCCATTGAATAGTGCTGTGCGGGTATGACTGGTATCGGCTTGTTCTCCGGATCTATATCCGCAAAACTCTGAGCAAGCTCCCTTATTCCGCCAAGCCTTTCTTCTATGATCTTTTTCGGCAGGTGAGTCACGTCGAGGTTCAGATACGGTCCCCACGGACCCTCCAGACCTTTACCCTCTTCTATCTCGGTCATCATCGACCTGGTGACAATATCTCTTGGTGCAAGTTCCGGAGGCTGCATCTTCACATATCTGCTCATGAACCTCTCTCCGCTCGCATTTCGGAGGATGCCACCCTCACCACGGACACCTTCCGTTATCAGAATGCTCGTTCCTGGCAGTGAAGTTGGATGGAACTGGATGAATTCCATGTCCTTGAGCGGCACTCCCGCCCAGTAGGGAACAGCTGTGCCCAAGCCGGTGTTGATGTGCGCATTTGTCGTATGCGCATAGGTTCTGCCAAAGCCTCCAGCTGCGAAGACAACAGCTTTTGCAGACATGCCCACGAGCCTGCCATGCAGCATATCAATGGCAACCACGCCAACTGCTCTGCCGTTCCTCAGGACCAGTTTGACAACAAGATGCTCCTCATAGACCCTAACTCCTTCCCTGATGGATCGCTCGTAGAGTGTTGTAAGCAGTGCGTGCCCTGTCTTATCTGCCGAATAGCATGTCCTGTGGTAGGTCCCTCCACCAAACGCTCTCTGGGCAATCTTTCCCTGATCGGTCCTGCTGAAAGGAGTTCCCCAGTGCTCCATTTCATAAACCCTTTCAATTCCCTCTCTGACGAGTATCTCGACCGCGTCCTGATCTGCAAGATAGTCGCTTGCCTTCACTGTGTCGAAGGCATGTATCTCGGGCGTGTCCTCCTTGCTCTCCGCCACATTGCCCAGCGCGGCATTTATGCCACCCTCAGCAGCAACGCTGTGCGACCTGAGCGGGTGGACTCTGCTCACCACGGCCGAGTTCACGCCTGCATCTGCCAGCTCCACAGCTGCCCTGAGTCCGGCAAGTCCACCTCCGACAATAATCACATCATGGTGAGCTGATATCATTACAATTCCTTCCCCCTAGAATGGCTGCACACCCGCCGATGCTGCAATCGAGTACACGAACTGTATCATTATTAGTTCCGCAACAATAATTGAGGCAACGCTTACTGCGACTGTCAGCCATATGACAGCTTTGTGATGTCCGCTGAGGGATGGAATCAGGTCTATCGCTATCACTCTCATTCCATTCAGGCCGTGAAACAGGACAACTGCAAGAAAGGTTCCGTTGAGTATTATGTTGGGCATGCCAAGAAACAGATTCGAGAGTTCCAGCAGAGTCATGTGCGGGTTGAAAGCAAGATCTGTGAAGTCGACAAGATGCGCAAGAAGAAACAGCAGTATCAGAACACCCGTAACTCTATGGGCCAGCCACATAGCCATTCCAGGATGCCTGATTGACTTTGTGTATCTAGATGGGGCGATCACAGTTTTGGTGACGGCAGGTGACGACACTTCAAAATCCTCCTGATGCTTTGAATCAGGAATGCCTTTTTATTTGAACAGAAAGCCTGAGATGTCAGGGATGCAGTTAATAATGACACGGAAGGGGAGAATGTTCATCAAGGGGCCAATCAACAGAACGCTCCTCACGTATCATGCCTGTCCCAAGTATCCTCGAGTGACAATTTTTCTGCGACTTATGCTGTTCGGCCCTGAATTTGTCAGTCTGTCCAGCACCTGAGTGCCCAGCTCGGTTTCCCGCCCCCAGCCTGGATATGATTCAGCGGGTGAGGAAATGTAGTCATATGTCTGGCCGGGGGCGACCTTTTGAATCGAATCGGTCTTAGTCAGCCTGTCGAACACATCTCCCGCTGACCTCGCCTTGTTTGCGCGAACATCTCCATAATAATCATCCCTGTCTATGAGAATGAAAGGCAGTTCTGCACTGTCGGCATCTACACTGTCAACCTCGTAGCTGTCTCCGATGTATGTGCCTTTGGATCCTGCCAATCTCTCTGCAATTCTGAAAACATCGCTTCCCCTTCGCGGCAATCCGGCACCGAAAGCATATGCCGCTCCATCTACCATTTCATCCAATCCGAGATTCTTCACTATGTCCAGTCGCCTGTCTGTCGGGTCTCCAATGAGGACTATTTTCATTCCCTCCTCTCTTGCCCGTTCAAGGAATGGAGGTATGTCAGTGTAGAGCCTGCACAACTGTGAAGTGACACCAACCTCATTTAGTTCCGAAAGTGATTCACTGTCCGGAATTTCTCCAGTGAGTGTTTCGAACAAAGAGGCAAAATCAAGTGCATTTGTGCTGCCATGGAACGGCGTTATTGGCAGCCAGGCTCTCTGTCTCGCAATTTCCCTGAATACATCTCTGTCGGATATGCAGTATCCAGCGCTTCTCAAGTAGCTTCCCATCTCGTTATGAAAGCCTGGCTCGAATTCTACCACAGTCCTTGCAAGATCAAGGAATAATGCTTTCATCAGTGGTGAACAATTTCATGCTGGGTACTTAGCCTGTTTCCGACGATTCTATATTACTCCTTATTGGCTATATGAAACATAGACACTCCGCACGTTCCGGCTACAGCCCTCATGTGATCCCCGTGTAACGGGCGAGCCGCTCCGCGGCACCCTCCGACAGGCCATTTGCACCAAGGACCGTATACCAGTTGCGCATCCTGTGCGCCATCGTCAGTGCCTTCACAACTTCTGCCGGTTTCACGCCCGCTTCCTCTGCCGATGTCGGCGCACCAACAGACTTCAGAAGCGATTTTACTTCTCCTCTTTCCCTGCTCTGAAGGTAGGTCATCATTATGGTGCCCAGACCACACAATTCACCGTGAAGAGCCGACTCTGTAAGTGTTTCAAGCGCAAATGCAAACAGGTGCTCGCTTCCTGCAGCAACCCTCGTTGTTCCGGAAAGCTCCATCAGATAGCCGTCGGTGATTTCGGCAAGAAAGAGTGTTTCGATGCCTATGTAATTCATTGCAGCCACATCTGAGATGCGTCTCTTGAGGAGTTCTGTCGTGGACTGGGCAATGTTCATGGCAAAATCGCTATATGGCTCACCGCCCAGCCAAAAGCTCAGCCTCCAGTCATTGAGAGCTGAATATTTGGAGAGCATGTCGCCGGCCCCTGAAGAAACAAAGCGCTTCGGCTCATTCTTGAGTACCTCATAGTCGCCGATTATTACCGAAGGGACCATTGATGCAACTGCGCTGTTCTTTCTGTCACTCCATAGGACCGAGTATCCCGTAGCTATTGCATCGCTGGACAATAGTGTGGGAACGGCGATCAGAGGCATGCCGAGTCTGCTGGCCACATATTTCGAAACATCAAGCGTCCCTCCCCCGCCAACACCCAGCAACGCCATCTTCTTCTTGCCTCTCCTTTTCATACTTTCCACAAGTGCATCAGCCTCTGCAACTGCAGGCCTTATACCATCGCTTATGACCTCGACATCAAAACCGTACGAATCCAGGGCATCCCTGACTGCCTTCCCCCCGACGCGGAATGATGAATTGCCACAGAGCATGATGATGTTCTTCGGGATCTTCAGCTCATGAAGGTCCCTACCTATGCCTTTTATGATTCCAAGTCCTGAAAGGACATTGGAGGAGAAACGCATCATTCTGGCAGGAATGGCCAACGCCGCCTGTCGCCTATTTTCCGGAGGCGGATGAAAATGCATCCCGGAATATTTCGAGTCCCCTGTCAACGAGGTCCTTTTCAATCGTCAGCGGTGACATGTACCTCATGACGTTGCCATAATGGCCGCATGTGTGCATCAGGACCCCCCTCCTGAACATCTCTTCCTTGACTTTCAGTGCGAGTGCAGGGTCGGGCTCCTTTGTTTCTCGGTTCTTAACAATCTCTGTGCCTATCATGAAACCTCTGCCCCTTACTTCACCAATACCTGCAAATTCCCTGGAGAATTCTTCGAATCTGCTCTTTATCCTTGAGCCTTCGCTTCTCACGTGCTCCAGCAGGTCTGAGTTTTTGAGAAAGTTCAGTACGGCGTTGCCCGCAGCAAGAGCAACAGGATTACCACGATACGTCCCAAAATGGAAACCACCCGGCAGCCCTTTGTCATACTCCTCCCTGTATGCTATCATCGAGGTCGGAATTCCGCCGCCTATGCTCTTAGAAATGCAGACTATGTCTGGCGTTATTCCGGAATACTCCGATGCCCAAATTTTTCCAGTTCTCCCCACGCCTGACTGTATCTCATCAACTATCAGAGGCACCGAATACTTGTCGGTTACCTCTCTCAGCATCGGCAGAAAATCGTCCGGCGGGACAATGTATCCACCCTCTCCCTGTATGGGCTCGACAAGCACGCCCCCGACTGCACCTGCTCCGGAATACGGATCCCTCAGCAGGTACTCAAGCTGATCCACCACTACTTTGCTGACATCCTCCTTTCTGACTTTCAATGGAAACCTGTAGGTGTATGGATATGGCAGATGGTGGAAATTCTGCAGTGAAAGTCCCGCGTAGTCCCTGTAGTGGTAATTAGCTGTCGCGCCCACAATGTCACCTGCGACGCCATGATATGCACCGCCGAAGGCAACTATGGTCTTCTTCTTCGTTACATGTCGTGCGAGCGCAATCGCCGCTTCACAGGCATCAGCTCCGGTAACAGTGAACATTACTTTTGCACGATTCTTCAACGAGCCAGGAAGGGTGGAAACCAGAGTCTCAATGAAATTTATCCGTGCCTCTGTCGGAAGCTCATTTATGTGCACAATACCGTCAATCTGGTCAATCATTGCCTTGCGCACGATCGGGTTGGCATGTCCGAGGTTCATGACACAGATTCCTGCAAACCAGTCGATGAACAGATTCCCGTCCACATCCTCTATAGTTGACCCTCTTGCCCTCTTTACCGCCAATTTGAAACTCTTCGTGTAAGTTCTGCTCTCTGTCTCAAGACTGTCCTGCCTTTTTATCAGTTCCTCAGACTTCGGGCCAGGCAGATGCGTTTTCACAGACGGCGCATTTTCAAAGCTCATTCTGTAATCGCTCTTCATCGGTGTATCCCTCCTCACTTGTCAGTGGCAGCTGTTGCATGCTCTGAGTCGTACCTTCCAGCAGAAGCCAGTATGCTCTTTTTCCTTAACAGGTAGTAAACAGAAAGGACGCCGCCAACCACTACACACCACAGAACTCCAAGTACGGGCGCGACGAGGTACGGAAGGTTTGCAGATGTCGGTGTTACAATGTATGTGTTGAGAGCGAAATAAACCGAATAGATAACAACGATTACGCCCAGAATAGACGACACAGATGGTGCAAGCACGTGGTAGAGAAAGCTGGATTGTCCCTGTGCCTTCAATTCCCTGTAACTGAAAATGGTCAAGCCTGTGTTTGCAAGGATATGCACAAAGATGATTGCTATGCCAGCCATCGAAAGCAGTATGAGTCCCGCGGCAAGCGGGCCAAATATGAGCCCGAGTATTATGTCAATAACAAATGAAATGCCCAGCCACAGAATCATTGCATTTCCCGGTGTTTTGTATTTCGGATGTATTTTCGATATAGATTTAGGGAAAACAACGCCGTCACGCGCTGCAGAATACCATATTCTGCTCACCGCGTTTGTTTTTGCTACACCATAGGAGAAGTAGCTGTTGACAGTGAATACTGCAAGTAGTATGAAACCTATCGGACCAAGATAGTGCTGGAACACTATCAGGCCGGGATCAGGCGAGGATGCGTAAGTTCCGATCTTTGATATGCCCCATCCTACAGTAAGAGCATACGATGCGGGTATTAGCGCAAGTCCTGATATCAGCCATGCGATAAGCAGTGACTTCCTGACCTTCTTCTTCGGTTCGTGGATCTCTTCCGACACTGTTGTGACAGTTCCAAGACCAGTGAAGTCAAGTATTGAGAAGATGACGCCGAAGAGCACTGCTCCAAGTGCACCCTGTGGAATGGAGAAAGGTACCAAACTGTTTCCGGGTCCGACTTTCACAATGATTATTATTGCACCTATCAGCAGAACAAACAGTTCCATAAGTCCGGTGATCGCAACATAGTTGAGCGATATCCGTATGCCGAGATATGGCAAAACAAGCATATAAACAGTTATAATGACTGCAAAGAGAATCCAGAGGTACTGAATGCTTGATATCTGGCTGGAGATGGCGAAAAGAAATCCCGCTAGGCCCAATATGCCGAACGACTGACCTGTAAGATTTTCGCCCATCCATGAGAAGAGGGTCACGGGCCCTAGCACACCGTTCTTTGTGGAACTGGCCGAATAGGCGTAATAGCTTCCTGCATTGGATTTGTATTTGGAGAATTCATACGGGGTTATCATCCAAAGGCCGTAAATCAGCCACGCTATTATTATCGCCAGAGGCGTCGCGACGAGTGCGAAAGCGACTGTGCCGATCAGGAGTATTGCCACATCTGCTGCCGGTCCAACAAAAGAGTAAGACTGAAACACCCCATGTATTGTTCCAACAGCACCCTTTTTGAGTACAGGTCCACTCTTATCGCTGTCTACCATTTATTGACCCCCGGGGGCTGATTCCCTTGTTCGATATTTAATGATTCTTTTCCAGCAGTTGCGAATTAAGTAGTGTTTGAGTGAATGTTTCTGCAACTTTGTTCAGGAACAGCCATCCTTTTGACAACAAAACATTAATTTTCCACCACTGATAATTTCAATGTGACAAATTTTACGTATCAGGCGCTTGATTTATCGGCACATGCCAGTGAAGGTGTCTGGTGGTCATCGTTGTTGTCTAAAAGAAGGAGTGTTGCACCAAGCGTCCCTTTGGTCTTTGTGGCTACCCTCTTGCTCTTATTTTATTTCAATCCATTTGCCACAACCCCGCACATTGATGTGCAGACAGGTTATGCTGACTTGACAGTGACTGGAGACTTTCTCAAGGCTGGATCAATTCCACAGGCAGGCGAACTGTTGGGCAACGCCAGTGCGACTTCCTTAATTTTTGAAAATGGCAATAACGTGTCAAGAGTCACAGCGTTTCTGTCCGTAATGGGATATTTGTCTCCAGTTACACAGAATTTTGAGTACTTCGAGTCGGCTATTCAATTGTTTGTCGGCGACAATCTTTCATCTAACCTGCAACCCAGCAGGATTGTTGTTAACATAAACAACATTGCTACGCCCGGCAGCAGCTGCAATGCTTTCACTACTTTCGTCTTTCCTGTTGGTCCTGATTCATGGTTCATAGGTGCGGGTTCGGCTAATGGGACAATCGGTCTTCACGATATTTCAAACTCGAGTCATGAATCTGGTCAGTACAATCTTGGAATGTTGGCGGAATGCGACATCTTACTTCAACAGACATCAGGATTCTACGGGCCGCATCTCTTCCATTTGACAGTCACGCTGGTGGGGCTGGAAAAGGTGGTACCTATTTACTTCAACATATGCCTGAACAATACAGGAACTTATAGAGGGTCGCGATGATTGGGCAACACAACTGAATTCGTTCTGAATGGAGATTCGCCTGAAATAACCTTACGCAATTTACGCGACCCTCTATAGGCATTGGCGCCTGGCTGTGATATGGCTTGAATCGATTTCGTTGACGGGAAAATAGGTCGGTGAATGATGTCAAACCTGCCAATTGCACAAGTGCGGGGTGCGGGATTTGAACCCGCCTTACTAGCTTGGCAAGCTAATGTCCTAACCAGACTAGACTAACCTCGCCTGTGGGCAATTCCGTGATAACATTGGGGGGGTTAAATAATCTTACTTAGCATGATGCTGGTCTCTCCGTCTGTATGCCGTCAGAGCAGGCTACTTTGAGGAACTGTTTCGAAGTCTCCCGTCCCTTGACATTCCCCGCAAATGGAGTGTTTGAGGATATATAGTTGACAGCACACAAAAGTTTTGTAAACCGGAGATTGGCCCTCAAAGGGCCAGTTACATGAAGATGCGACCGCAATCCTGTAGTCGGCATACTTTCACAAGTGACGCAGTGATAGATGCAACGAACTCTGATGGTCTTCCTTGACTGTGGTGTCAGGAATCTGCATCCGGACCGGCAAAGTACGGCGAAAACAGGCGGTTAGGAAAAAAAGGAGATATCACCTTCAGCCATGGTTGTTAACCAGCTGATCAACAATGGCACTTATTGCTGCCAACACGCTGTTTGGTTTTGTGATATAGGACGGGGCGGAAAAACGCTTCAGACGATGAGGCACCTCTTCGTGAAATCCTGCAGTTTTGTAATCGATGGCCGGATGGTGAACTTATCTATGGTCGACGTCGTTCCAGAAGACCTGATCGTGCCCGAAGCAGGCTATAGAAACCCTTGAGATGCAGACTGCCAGTGAACTCGAGTCGAATATGGACATGGTCCTCCAGACTATCACTCCCGCTTCATCTGTGACATTTGTTCCACCTGCAATAACGAGCCACAGGACAGATCGAGCAACGCGGACTGACAGGTCGGCATATGTGCTGGCCGTGCAGGACAAACAGTTCGTTCAGATCCAACCAGTATTTCCGGGGAAGAGTCGAAGAGAGCGCCATTTCAGTTTCTTCCGGCGTCCTGGTCCTCACCCATCCAATCCTGTTCGATATTCTGTGTACATGAGTATCCACCGGTATCGCAGGCTCTCCAAAGCCGAAAACAAGTACGCAGTTTGCCGTTTTTCTGCCGACATGTGGCAGCGAAAGTAGTGCGTCGATATTCCGCGGCACCTTGCCATTATGCTTCTCAAGCACCAGTCGGGCAATCTCCCTGATCGCACGTGCTTTCGTCCTGTAGAATCCGACACCGCGGATAATGTACTCCAAATCCCTGATGTGTGCCCGTGCCAGACTCCTTGCATCCCTGTACCTGACGAAGAGAGCTTTCTCGGCGCGCTCTGTCACGTCGTCCCTTGTCCTCTGCGACAGTACAGTTGCAATGAGAACCCTGAACGGATCTTCAAGACTGACGAGATTGCCGAGTGCAGTGAGCACGCCTTCTGCTGAATAATAACCACTAAGGCCAGAAATGACTTCCGCGTAGTCCTGTGCTTTAACTCCAGAGCCTCTCCCCGTACTTCGCATACCACCATTCCATAGCCTCGCCAACTGTTCTCAGCGAGCCTGTCACCAAGACTTTCCTTCCTGTTCTTTCACTGAGTGCATGCTCCATTCCTTCGCCTACACTGCCTGCCTCGGCTGCACTTATGCCATGCTTCGATGCAGAAGCAGCAATTTCCGCAGCACTCCTTGCCCGTGGCGTCTTTGGCGAAGTACATATCGCGTGCGAGGAGAGACGGGCAATGAAGGGCATCATTTCTTCCATGTTCTTGTCTGAGAGAATGCCCAGCACAAGCAGGAAATCGTCAGAACTCGCATCTCTGACAGATGCGGACAACGCCATCATCGCGTCTGGATTGTGTGCGCTGTCGAATACAAATTCTCGGGTACTGCGTGCTCTCTGCAGTCTGCCGCGCCAGCTCACATTCTCTATTCCATTCCTTATTGCACGATCGCTAAGGTAGACACCCGCGCGCTGCAGGACCTCCGCAGTCGAAATTGCGAGCCCCAGGTTCTCAATCTGGTACGTCCCCCACAGCCCTGAGCGCAATTCATCAATCTCTACGGCTCCCCTGACCTCAACCGCGAGCACCCCCCAGGAATTCTCCAGCGTCCTGACATCAGCAAGATCGCCCGATCTGCTGAGTTCGGAGTGGTTTGCCCTGGCGAGCGAAGCAATCTCTCCAAATGCACCCGCCTTGGATTCGGCTGTTATGACCGGTATCCCGGGCTTGATTATTCCACCCTTTTCGCGAGCAATCGATTCAACAGTGTTTCCAAGGTATGCTGTATGTTCCAGCGCAATATGTGTTATCACTGAAGCCATTGGAGTGATGACATTTGTGGCATCGAGTCTTCCACCAAGTCCGACTTCAATGACTGCATAGTCCACTTTGCTCCTCGCGAAGTGGACGAAAGCGATTGCGGTTGTTATTTCGAAGAAGGTGATCTGCCTCCTCTCCGTGCCGAAGAGTTCCTCCGCCGCTCTGCGCACCTCAGTGCCTATTTCCAGCAGTGCATCCTCTGGAATCTGCCTCCCGTTGATCTTAATTCTCTCTTCCAGCTCAACGAAGTGAGGCGAAGTGTAGAGACCGGTTCTGTATCCTTCAGACATGAGTATGGATGCGATGAATGCGCTTGTAGAGCCTTTTCCGTTTGTTCCCGCAACATGAATTGACTTGAAAGTCACTTCGGGATTGCCAAGCCTGGCCAGCAGCTTCATCATGTTCTCCAGGCCAAGCTTGATTCCCATATTCTCCAGGCTGAATAGCCAGCTCACCATCTCCTCTCTGCCCGTACGTGTCTTTTCCATTTGCCACGATGACTGGACTAGCCTGTCTATATTACTTTCTCAGACACCCGGCATCAACAGATATATCGTTGCTTCATGCTACACTGTCCTGCCGTCGGGTTGCATTCCGTGGAAGCAGCAAAGAAAGAACCAATTGTGGCCATTGTAAACACCTCCAGAAGCGCGACCGGCTTCGGGAGGTATACACGCGATCTTGCACTTTCCCTGGAGGGAAGAGCAGATGTTTTCAGCTTTCGTGTTATGAGGTCAGACACAGGAGCAGTTTTTCCAGGCAGTGTGTATTCAGGTTTTTCACTGCCGTTGTTCTCAAGTCAGAGCAGCTTTGCAAACTACGTGAGTGCTTACATCAACAGCAGGTTCTTTACGGCCGCGTTCCACAGCGGCACTGCGGATGTGCTTAGGATGGCGGAGGAGGGGAGGATAATACATTATGCGAGCCAGGAGGTATTCCCATTCCGCAATGAAGGTGATGAGGTGGTCACAATCCACGACCTTGTTTCGCTTACGGATCACTTCGGCTCGGGTGGATTTGCGAGCAGGACGTACAGAAAACTTGTTTCGAGGAACATAAACCTGTACAGGAAATTCAGCAGGATAATCGCAGTTTCGGACTTCGTCCGTGGCGAGCTCATAAGGGCGGGTTTCGACGGCAGAATCGAGGTCATACATTCGCCCGTTTCTATCGCATTTCATCCGCTTGCAGACAGAGTTTCCGCCAGAAGGTCGCTCGGCCTGCCGGAGGACAAGAAGCTGATTCTTTCAGTATCAATAAAACACAGGAGAAAGAACCTTGACGCTGTCAGCGGAGCAGTTGAAATGCTCGGTGGTGATTACAGGCTGGTCAGGGTAGGGGAACAGATAGGCAACAGCATAACATTCAGCGGCATCAGCGATGAGACACTGAACATGATTTACAATGCCTGCGACGTACTTCTCTTTCCATCTCTGGAGGAGGGGTTTGGTTATCCGGTGGTCGAGGCATTCGCTTCGGGGCTTCCTGTCGTCGCGTCAGATATTGAAGTTATGAGGGAGGTGGCCGGCAATTCAGCAGTTCTCGTTGAGCCTGATGCATCAGCCTGCGCGGCCGGTGTAAGGGATGCAATATCCTCCAGGGAGGAACTATCCGCTTCCGGCATCAAAAGGGCCGTGATGTTCAGCTTCGAATCATTCAGCCGCAACATGAAAAAATATTACGCTGCACTCACCGGGCAGTGAGTCATGTTTCCGGACTTGTCAGCTTCGAATAAATTCTCTTGCTCAACCTCGGAGAAACAATGTAGGCCATCGAAAGTATGCCTGCAAATGTGTTCCCCATCCGGCTGTAATCATTGTCATGGCGTATGAACGATAGAGCCGTCCTGATTACTTCCTGCCTGCTCTCTACCGGGTTGTGTATGGCGTTTATCGTCCTGAAGAACAGTATCTGCCTTTCGAGAAGGTTTGCTATCTCCTTGTGCCCCGCATCAAGGGCCATTTTCTTCATGAGCATATGTGTCTTGATCTGCCTTGAAGAGAAACGGTATGTACTTGTGATGGACACGCTCTTCCTGTTGAACCTGTAACGGGTGAGTCTCCTGTTGTCTGAAAGTATAGAGAAATTGCTGAACGCTGCACAGAAGAATATGAAACTGTCGTACCCGGACGGCATCTGCCTGGAGATGCCGATGTACGGCATCAGGACATCCCTTCGGACTGAGATGCAGCTCTTGTTGAAATCAATCCTCATTCGAATGAGTTTGTTGGCATTTGCAGCAACATCCTTCCTGGATATCACACGCTCACCGTCCGGCTCCTTTGCAGTTGAAAAATTGAACGAATACGGTGCCTCTATCTGCTTGCCTGCCTCATTTATGAATGAAGCTGAATTGTGGTAGTATCCGACTTCAGGATGGCTTCTGAACACATTCATGACCGTTGCCAGTTTCTCCGGCTCAAAAATATCGTCGTCGTCAAGGAAGGATATCACATCGCCTGAGCTCCTTTCTATTGCCTCCGTTATGAACGGGCCGATCATCTCGCTGCTGCTGTGCATTGATATCCAGTGGTTTGCGGCGATCTTGCTGTCCGCTTCACTGTCATCAAAGTCCTTTATGACGATCACTTCAATATCGTTCCTGTCGGCCGACTGCCACTCCAGGGAGCTCAGCGTCTCAAGAAGGAAATCGCGCCTTCTGAAAGCGGTGACAATTACAGTCAGGAAAGGTTTCTTCATTGATACAGGCCACATGCTTCGTTGCCCCCTTGTTGCGTCATGTTTGATCGCAGTTGTATTTAAAGAACTTACGTACGGATGGTCCATCCTGTCTTCACCACTGCTGTAATATTTGCCCTCCATGCGCTGAGTGTACCGATTTCTGAGCACAAATCCCTCATCAAAACAGCCTCTTCGACGCCATCTTATTTATAATAGTATATTAATCGTCGGCAAAGGTGGAATCCACGCCTGAGAAGTCTAAAGCATATTGTGTGAAGTGCAAGAAGTCAGTCGAGATAAAGAACCCGACAAAGACAAAATTGAAGAATGGAAAGCCAGCGACAAAGGGCACATGCCCGAACTGCGGTACCAAGGTCTTCAGGATAGGAAAGTAAGACAACCCGGTTTTTTATTTTATTTTGTGGCCAGTCAGTCCGGGCTGGCCACTTTTGACTGGCAATGCCCAATCTCATGAGCGGCCACTGAGTTGCGCCGTTCGAACTCTGTCCAAGAAGTTATTAGTACTCCCCGTTGCAAATCAATTGCTGTGTCGGTAATTTACTCTGTCGTTCCGTCTATACCGTCTTCAATATTCCCCTACATTGGCCTGATAGCAATAGTGCTTGGCATTCTGCTCGCCTTCTTCGGCGGCAATGTCTTTAAGTTCCTGACGTCGGTAATTGGTGCCATACTCGGTGCGATTATTGGATTTGCAATTGGCGCCGGCCTGGCTGGCACTCTAGGTGCTTACATAGTTGCCTTGATCGGGGCAATTGCCGGCGGATTTCTTTTCTACTATGTCGCTGAGGCTGGAATCGCACTTGTCGTAGCCTACTTCACATATCTTGGTGTGCTCTTTCTCTTCGGCGCCTCCACCGGCGCCCGTTCCCTTGCTTCTGGCATTTCCGGCAGTATAGGCATTGCACAGATTGCTGGACTCATTGCGGGCTTTGCTGTCTTCATGGTATCAATCATCTTTTTCAGCGATCTCGTGGCTGTCTTCACTTCAGTTGCAGGCGGTTTCCTTGTTGATTACGGACTGACCTACTTCAGGCCCGGAACACTTGCAACCTTGGCTGCTTTCGCGGTGATTGTTCTGGGCATGATTTTCCAGTTCACAAGAATACGGTCCAGGAAGATGGCCAAGGAGAAGATAATTCGGGAGATGCTTGTTCCCTCCGATGAAAACAGCGAACTTGCAGACACAAGCAGGCAATGATGCTTGCCAAGCTTAAGTCATCAGCGATTCATCAGTGACTGCGGTGACCGATCCAGCTGTCCGTTTCTTTCAACTGCGAAGAGCCTGAGGCATTACCACTTGAACACTATCACAAGCGGAGGTATGAGCAACACAAATGCCGCGAGCAGTGCAAATGTTACCTTGCCCGACTGCGCCCCGCCGATTCGGCCAATCATGAATGCGGAAACAACAGCGGCCGCAAGTGTGATGCCGCCAAGCAGGAGCAGAAGCTGTTCATAACCAAGGTTGATGATGCCACCGCTGGACACGTAGTTTGCAGCTATGATTGTACCATAGCCAAATGCATATGTGAGAAGCAATGCAATCACCTGCGTGGAGGAAGAAGTCACAGTATTCCTGCCACTGGCAGACATCTTTCTTTCAGACTTCTTGGATGCTGTACCCTGATAGGCCGGCTCGTCCATGACACCCGGAGCGAACTCCGCATTGCATTTGGGGCAGTGAGTATCAGTAAGCGAAACCTCAGTCCCGCATACAGGACATGCCACGATATCCGAAATTTCATTCATGGAACGTGTTGTAAAAACTGTATCATGAATATTAAACTATTGAACAAATTACACTATGGCGCAATCAGCCTACTTCGGGCGGCCCTGCGGACCTATCTCCGTGTCCCCGCCCATATATGGCCTGAGCACTTCCGGCACCCTTATTGTGCCCTCATTTGTCTGGTAGTTTTCCACGACACCTATGAATGTTCTCGGCAATGCAAGTCCGGAGCCGTTGAGCGTTGCAACAAACTCGCTCTTCAGGTGCGGCTCCTTCCTGTACTTTATATGCGCCCTCCTTGCCTGGAAATCGGAAAATGAACTGCATGATGAAACCTCAAGCCAGTTTCCGCTGGCTGGCGCATATACCTCCAGGTCAAATGTCTCTTCATTTGCAAATCCCAGGTCTGCGGTGCAGAGGTGCTTTATCCTGTACGGCAGGTTCAGTCCTTTCACCACTTCCTCCGCGTCCTTCAGCAGTTTCATGAGCTCCTCCTGGATGTTCTCAGGCTCAACTATCTTGACCAGTTCTACCTTGTTGAATTCGTGAACACGGCCTATGCCCTTGAGATCTACATGTCTGCCAGCTTCCTTTCTGAATGAAGGCAGATAGGCCGTGAAGTATATCGGCAGATCCTCCTTTGCAAGTATCTCCTCCCCAAGCAGGTTCGTCACCGGGACCTCTGCCGTAGGGTTGAGCACCATGTCTTCGCCCTCGACCCAGTACATGTCATCCCTCTTTTCGGGCAGCTGGCCCGTGCCTAGCGCACATTTGGATCTTACAATTACGGGCACCTGCACTTCTGTGTAACCCTGCCTTCTGTGCAGATCGAGCATGTAGTTTATCAGCGCCCTCTCCAGCCTGGCGCCATCCCCCTTCAGGACATAGAAACCGCTACCGGAAATCTTTGCACCGCTTTTCAGGTCAAGGAGGCCAAGTTCCCCGCATATGTCGTAATGCTGCCTGGGCACGAAATCAAGCTTCCGCGGCCCTACGGGTGTGGACAGGACGACATTATCATCCTCGCTCCTGCCTACCGGTGTGCGATCATTCGGTATGTTCGGAAAATAAAGCAGCAGTTCATCCCTCTGCTTTTCCAGCTGGCCTATCTCGGAATCAACCTGCTTCTGCCTTGCAGCGGACTCCTTTGCTCCTGATAGGGCGTTTTCCTTCTCCTTCCCGGTAAGTTTCGAAATTTCAATTGCAATCTCATTCCTTCTTCTGTTCAGCGAGTTTCTCTCCTCGATCAGCTTCTTCCATTTGCCGTCCAGTTCCTCGAATCTGTCCAGAAGCGAAGTGTCCCTGTTTCTGTGCAGAAGCGAATTTCGCACTAGCTCTCTGTTCTCTCTGATCACCCTGGTGTCGAGCAACCTGTTCACTTCTCCAGCTTCTTGAAAACCAGCGTCCTGCCGGTCTTCATCACGAGCACCGCCTGTTTGCCAATGCTCTTTGTGAAATCATCAATCCCGCTTTCCGGCAGATTGAATTTCACCTTCACCATTCCGTTCTTCTTCAGCTGATCAAGTGTTTCCTTCTTTATGGATTCTGTAATACCGTTCTTTCCGACCTGCACGGTTGCCTTGAGCGCCATAGCCCTTTTCCTGTCCAGTTTTTCCACCCGGTATCACCCCTCCGCCCGCTTCTTTCTTCTGTACGGAAATCTGGAAGTGTTTCCGCAGGAGAGGCAGAAAATCACCTTTCTGCCCCTTCTGACCCTCACTCTGCATGTCCTTGCAGGGATCATGTACACATTGCAGTTCCTGCAGTAGTCCATCCTGTGACCTACAGAAATATCCACCTTCATACCGATCCGCCTGGCGAGCGAAACGTACCTTCGGCCGAGATCGTACCTGCCCTCCTTTGTGAACAGTTCCGCCTGGGAGAACAGTTTCTCTATCCTCTCCCTTGCTATCTTTCTGGCTTCCTGGCTCTCCTTTCGGTACACAGTTGTTGATGCCCGGGCTTCCTTATAACACTTTATCGGAGCCCGGCACGATGACGCTCTGCTGAAGTTCAGACATCCATGTATCTGTAAACCTCGTATGGAGTGGTCCTCAGTGCAAGATTGAGGAATTCCTCCCTCTTCATTTCAATATGC
>JAJYOM010000148.1 GCA_021796175.1 Thermoplasmata archaeon | reverse complement strand
TGACCAGGAGATATTCGGCCCGGTAGCCGTCGTGAAGAAATTCAGGAACGATGATGAAGCAGTCAGAATGGCGAATGAGACTCCGTTCGGACTTGGCTCATCAGTCTGGGGCGATCCTGAGGAAGCGGAGCGCCTGGTGCCAGATATCGAAGCAGGAATGGTTTTCATCAATAAAATCGTCGCGTCAGATCCGCGAGTGCCCTTCGGTGGTGTAAAGAGAAGCGGACTTGGCAGAGAGCTCTCAAGATACGGTCTCCTTGAGTTCACCAACATAAAGACAACGTGGATCCAGGCAAAACCTTAATGATCACGGGCGAGCAATCATGCATTGGCAGCCGCCAGACAGCTACGAGCAGATCCAGCTTGCTTCCCGGTTGAGAGGCCCGGGTATGGAAGTGATTTACCCTCACACCGCAGGAGCAACAGTATCCATAGTCAGGCCCCTGTGTGATACGTAGTAAACTATCAGGAAAAACAGGATGAACAGCGGCAACAGGTAGAGATCGCTTATCACCCTGACCGACTCGATGTACCAGAAGAGTGAGAATGTGAGCAGGATAGCGGAAACTGCGACCTTCATGTTCGCCTGCTTGACCTTTCTCACCTGCGACCTCAGAACGTAGGATGCGGCTATGACGACGATGGCGCCGGCGAACACGCCGTAGAGCGTTGATGTAAAACTGTTGGGAAGAAGTGCGACTATCACTATTGCAGCTTCAAAAGCCTCCACCATTCCGACCGAGAATGCAGTGGCTACAGCGCTCCTGTTTCCCTCCTCGTGGTGAGGGGGCGGTGCTCCACGCGCGGCGAGCAGGCTGAACCTCACGGAACGCCTGGCGCTCCTAACAAGCCGCAAGCCGAAGTACAACAGCAGTGTGGCGGAGAATATCCTGACATAGAACAACGGGAAAATAGTGATGAAATTGCCCACAAGTGCAGTCGGTATGAGTATTACAAGCACGCCGCCGGCCACTGCACCGTAAACCTTCGAATCCTTACGATCCGCATACAGTGCCATCCCTACAGCGGACGCCTCAGAAAGTTCCAGCATAGTGATGCCGAGGGCTGCGAGAAATATGGCAGGACTGAACATTGTGTGTCAACCAGCCGATATTGAAGCGTGCTGATATTTTTATTTTGCCCTGAAGGGGAATGAGTGCACAGAAACACGGTATTATCTGGCCCTGAGCGCATTGAGTATCACGGAAGCGTCTATCACTTCCTGCATTATCGCGCCAACTGCGGGCTGAATATACCCAAAAGCCGCGATCAGCATAAGCGTCACGCTAAGACCGAGGCCGACGAAAATGCTCTGCTTTGCGACTGCCATCATCCTCCTGCTTATCCTTATAATTTCTGGGACAAGAGTGACGTCGTCCACAAGAAGGACCATGTCCGCTGATTCGGACGATACACCGGACCCGTGGGCACCCATAGCAATTCCAACAGTCGCGCTCGCCAGTGCAGGTGCATCATTGATGCCATCCCCCACCATAAGAGTTGTGCCATGAGTCCGACCCATCTCCTTGATGAACTTCACCTTCTGCACCGGGAGCAGATTTGACTGAACTTCGCTTATCCCTGCAGATGAGGCGATGACTGCTGCATTTTCCCTGTTGTCTCCGGTCAGCATGACGACCCTTGTGATTCCCATTGCCTGGAGCTTCTCTATCATTGCCTTCACGCCGGGTCTGAGCTGATCCCGAAAGAAAATTATTCCAGCAAAGACCCCGTTTACGGATATATACGAGGCAAGCACGCCTTCGGCAGCGCTCTTCAGCTTCATCTTCTGCTCATCCGCCAGATGCACAGTGAGCGTCTCCTCCACGTAGGCATAAGAGCCCACGGATATGTTGTCACCCTCAACCTCGGCAGTCATTCCTCTCCCCGGAGATTCCATAAACCGCCGCGGCACCTTCAGGTCACCGAATTTCTGACGCGCTTCGGATACAATCGATTTTGCCACTGCGTGTGTGGAAAGCTGTTCTGCAGAACCTGCTAAATAGAGCAGTCTGTCGCTTGTGTAACCAGCAAAAGGTGATATTCCGTCAATTACAGGATGGCCTACAGTCAGAGTGCCGGTTTTGTCGAATGCCACTGCTTTGGCACTGCCCACCTGTTCTATGCTGGCACCGCTCTTCACAACGATGCTTTGCTTAGCCGCCTTGTTTATGCCGCCGATTATTGCAATCGGCGTGGCTATTATCAGCGGGCACGGGGTGGCGACTACAAGAACTGCAAGCACTGTGTCCACCCTGCCGGTAATCAGGTAGCCCAGGGCACTGACAGCAAGAGTAATTGGAGTGAAATAGACAGCATATTTATCTGCTATCCTCTGTATCCGGGGCTTCCTTTTCTGCGCCTCCTTCACCAGTTGAACTATGCGTTCGTACTCGCTCTCGCTGCTTATCCTGGTCGCCCGCATTTCGAAAGCTCCACTGAGTGTTATGCTGCCGCTCACAATGCCGGATCCGGGGGACTTGCTGGCAGGCACAGGCTCACCAGTTAGAGCTGCCTCATCCATTTCTGCTTCCCCTGTAATAACAATACCATCCACGGGGACAATGTCCCCCTGCCTGACAAGCAGCGAATCGCCGACCCTGACCTCCTCGACCTTTATCTCCTCCACGCTAGTCCCGTTTCGTCTTATCGCTTTCCTGGGCGCTCTCGCTATCAGTTCGTTCAGCGATGACTGCGCCCTGCTTGTGGCATAGTCCTCAAGCGCCTCGCCGCCAGACTGCATTAGCACTATGATGATGCCTGCAAATGACTCGCCTGTAACTATGGCAACTAGTATTGCGAGCATTGCGACTACGTCAGCGTTGAATTTCCTCCTCGTCAGGCCTACGGCCGTCCTGGCGACGATGGGTGCGCCGCCAATGATCAGCACGGCCAGCCAGACCTGATTCCCAAGAATGTGCCGTCCGGGCAACAGCCCTACAATAAGGCCGGCAACAAGACCTGTCAGAGCGAAGAACGGTATGGGATACCGCCTTACAGCCGCGGCGAAGCCTCTTGAGCGAGACGGGACAGGGTGCGATTCACTCATCCCTCCCGCGACCGCCTCCATAATCACCCAATTGTCTTATTCGCGGGTCCCTGCTCCTCTGCGGAAATACCGGTCGCTGTTGAGCCTTCCATATGCGAGCCACCTGCGTATTGTCTGGCCAGAACCCTCTGGTGGGAGCCTGCAGTTAGCATACGGCCCGTTGACATACAACAGCGGTGATTGAGATGTGTCGAATTCATTTTCATTTAGCTCCTTCCCCTCTGTCCTCCTGCTCCTAGTGCCGCTCATTTTACTCAAACCTTACTGACAACAGGAATATGACTGAATTAGTAAGGAAACCCTTAATAGTTAGGTAGAGAATTAAAATACTACATGCTGGAATTGCGGGAGGCATTTCAGTTTACCGGTCGATCCTTTGCACTGCGCAATGCCCAAAGGAATCATCCGCAAAGCGCGAAAATGCTCCATCATTTCCACTGTATGACTTCAGCATGAAAGTTTGTTAACATGGTAAAGAGGTGGATGTTCAAAAAGCAACCTGCAGCCATCGATGCTTGCGACTTGGAAAAGTGAAATGCAATTGACTGAATTTGATTATGACGTGGTTGTTGTCGGAGGAGGGGCGGTGGGCCTTTCAGCAGGATATTACTGTGCCGAAGCGGGAATGAACACAGTCGTAGTGGAAAGGCACGAAAGGTTCTGCGAAGAGGCATCCACACACAACAGCGGTGTACTGCACTCAGGATTCAACCCGGAACCCGGTACCCTGAAGTCCAGGTTGAATATAGAAGGTTTAAGCCTGATGTACAGGAAATCAGAGGAATGGAAATTCAGGACAAAGAAAGTGGGTACGATGGTGGCCGCGACCACCAAGCAAGAAGAGAGGAGGCTTCTCCTGCTGAAGGCAGATGGCGAGCGAAACGGTGTCACCGGACTCGAGCTGCTGAGGTTGAGGGTGACAACATATCCGTGGGCTCTTATGCCTACGTGGAGGAGACGCTCACTGTGCATCTGGCGGATGAGCAGAAGATGAAGCTGAAGGGCGCTGCCGAAGGCGTGCTTGCCTCGTATATATCCGTAAACGGGGTCTTTGCTGGAATAATTTTCTTTCGGGATCAGCTCAGACCCGGTGTGAAGGCAATGATAGAGAAGCTCCAGGCAATGGGAATCACAAGGGTCGTCAT
>JAJYOM010000147.1 GCA_021796175.1 Thermoplasmata archaeon | reverse complement strand
GAAAGCTGTACAGAAAATTCCGTTTTGACCGGGAATGCGGAAGGCCAAAGGGGAATGGCTCTCATATCCGGAGGCATAGACTCTCCGGTCGCATCCTGAATAATGAAGAGCCGGATAGTCAGAATGGCCATCACAAACATTATCCTGCATCTCCATGCAGCTCCTGACTGCAGGCCTGTAATGATGGAAGCAACATCGACATCTGCAATCATAACGAGTCAGGCTGGACCAAAGATGCGCAGAAGCGCAGACGTTTTTCCCGGGGCTGAAGCTCCGGCGCCCGCCCGTTTCAAGCGCAGCATTCCCTTGTTGGATAATGCAATTTTCCGGCGGGCACGTGGGAACAAAACCCCTCCAACTATCAATACGTTTTGCATTAGACGGTTAATTCTGTCTCCCTGAAAGCGGAGTGCAGATTTCATTCTAGGCGGACGATGACAGATGAAACCCGGATACAATCCCATTCGAACCAAAGGAAGGAGGCAATCTCCTGTTAGGCTGCGGGACAGGCACCAGTGGTCTCGGCACGAGTGGTTCGGGTCCCGGCGCGGAAGGACTGAAGTCTCCCGGACCTTCGAATGCTCTCACTACCACAGTATCACGCCTCCTGCAACTGGCCTATGACCGCATTCAGTTCCAGGTAACTTCCGCCCCTGAGTATGCCCAGCATTACTCCTTTTCCGACAGCATCCTCTTCAAGAAGATTCGAGAATTCAAATTCACGTGAAGCGTTCTTTCCGCCGACTGTCAGCAGAATATCTCCCGGAATAAGGCCGGCCACCTCTGCCGGACTGTCCTTCTCAACCGTCATTATGAGCAGGCCGTATCTACCCTGCTTCATGCTTTCGGGAAGTCTGACATAGCTGAGTGCCACACCAAGATAGGGCCTGACCTCCTTCCTTCCGGTCAGTATGCCTTCCACCCTGCGTGCAATCCTGTTGACTGGAACCGCAATTCCTCTCGAGGAGACAAGAGCAACATTCATTCCGACAAGCTGGCCCAAGGCGTTCACGAGCGGACCACCGGAGTACCCGGGGCCGACCCTAGCGTCGGTGACAATTGCCTCATCCAGCGAAAAATTCCACCAGCCTCCCACCCTTTTTCTGACACCTGTTATAATGCCGGACGTTGCTCCAACACCAGCGTCATGCGGATTTGCCAGCGCCAGGACAAACTGTCCGACTCTCAGACGGTCCGAATTTCCCCTGCTGATCGGTTTGAGGCGTTCCCGGCACTCTACCAGGGCCATGTCCGATGCAGCATCGTGTCCCTTCACAATCCCTGGAAACTGCCTTCCTTCGACAGATATGTCCACTTCGTCAAAACCCTCGACAACGTGGAATGCCGTGACCACATGTCTGTCATCCCAGGCTATTCCCGTCCCCGCGTTACCGGGTCCACGCACAGAGAGGACAGACGGACCAGCCTCCATCGCAACTTTTTCGATCTCATCCGAAAAGGTTTGAAGTGCAAACAATGACTCGCTGCTCAATTATTCTCACCGAACCGGGTTACGCGGTGTGGATACTTGTTGACGGAGAATCGGCTAACCCAATCACATCAGTTATCGAAAACGCCCTGACTGTCGGGATGCTGGTAATGCGGCCTCTGATGTCCCTGATCGTACAGTCTCGAAATATATCCGACAAGCTGGTGAGAAGCTGCCACCGCCGCCGAAAGGTCCTCCCCATCCATGATCCTTCCTTCTATCACCAGTTCTTCCTGGCTGAAGATCGCATCCACCTGAATCCTGCCCCCCCTCTGTTATCCATTTCAGAGTCATTCCATCCTCTTCCTTCGAATAACCCAGCCATCTCAGAGGGCCAAACCATCTTCCCATGAGACCGGACACCACGCGTCCGTTCTGATAGGCTGGAAGCAGGGTACTGAGAAGAACGATCCCTGAAGTTTGATGGCCTGTCCGGCTGGTGCCTGTAAGATACCGGCCACGATCCGTGACCACGTAGCCGTTCTCTGTCTTTGCAAGGAAATCCTGATCTTCCAGCCTCGCGAGTATCCTGGACAGAGTTTCAGAATGGATCCCGAGTTTTCTCTTCAAGCCTTCGAATGTGAATCCGTGCAGATCCTCCTCTCCTATGACGCGCATCACTGAAGAATCTCTGTCGGCAGGGGCAAATTGGCCCTCTGCCTCTCCCCCTTCGTGGATAGGCTCCATTGGCAATCCGCACTCCTTCCATATTACACCCATCGAGGATAAAACCCTTGGTGAACTTCCCGGCAGCGTTTGCGCATACGGCAATGGGATTCAGACAAAACATTGCCGTGAGCCAGGGGAAGCCGGGACCAAGAGAATCCACAAAGTCAAGGCGAATTGGTCCAATTCTGCTGCTTCAGTGATGGAAAGGCATCAGCATGATTTACCTCTCGCGAAGCCCACCCAAGCCTTTGAGCAGTGAACGCACAATGAAGTACAACGCAGTTGTATAGACAGCTCCGGCCACCGCACCAACCTCCCCCCCCGTAAAGAGCAATACCTTCACAAGAAGTCCGGGTATCCACGATATGAGGGATCCGCCTGAGATCTCAAGAGATCTTATTTCATTGCGCTTTCCAGGAGTTGTCCTTGCAGTGGCCGTTACGATTCCGAATGGAATTGAAGAATAGAACAGGCCCATTTCGAATGGTCCGAATCCTGTGGTGAAAAACACGGTGTTCCGAACCTGATGTGCAATGAAGAAAAAGACAATCAGCATTGTGACAAAGATACCAGCTTGTCCCCCCATACGCTCCGAATGTTTCATCTGGTCCTTGAAGACGACCGTCCTCGCCATTCTTCCGAACCAGCCCAGCTCGCTCGATTCATAAGCCTAGAGCATGACAAGCCACCGCTCAGCACACATCAAGCCTGCAGGTTGATACATAAGCATAGCCTGTGTAGAATCAGCATAGCTTTTACAAAGCTCCGGACAGTCATTCCGCAATTTCTTCTGTTCAAATCAGGCTGCCGTCACGGTGAAATCAGGCGTGCAACTGCGATTCCCGACAAATTATAAATCGGTAGAATCTGTCTCTGACCTGATGAATGAGTTCACTTTTTTTGGGCCATCGGAAATGCACAGCGTGATCAAAGGCGGTTTCTGCATCTCTGTTTTTGCATTGATAAGGAGGGACAACTCCTACCTGCTTGTCAGACCTGCCAGCCATCCCAAATGGAAGGAGGAATGGGCTCCCAACTGGCGTCTGTATTCTGAAGATGGAATCAGGCGGGAACTGGAAAGTTTGCGGTTTCCAAGTTCATATATAAAGGAAGGGGAACATCCCGATGCGACACTCGCCAGAATACTCAAGGACCAGCTAGGGCTCAAGACATACTCAATCGGTACCTCCTCCCTTCTTAATTTCTACGAGCCGAGTCGCAGATATCCTGGTCAGCACCACTGGGACTATTGTTACATCTACCATGTTCAGACTGAAGAAATGCCTTCGCCATCTGCCTGGCTTTCAGAAGCGAATTACGTTCCAGCAGACAAGATGGATACCGCTGCCTTCGGAAGCGCTCAGGGGACAATAGCAGCAGTTCTTCAATCGGCCTGAGACATAAGCCCTTCTTTGTTCTTGATCAGATTCGCCTTTCCGATTTCCCCAATTGTTGGTTTTATCAACGTTGATGCGGCGTCCGTTTCATCAGCAGGGCATACTGCTTTATCCATTGCTTAGATCATTTGCCCTAATGAAATTCGGCATCTCTGGTCCTGGCAATCAAGCGAAAAGCAGAGTGATGCCCGCCATAGCCAAGGCTGGTCACTAAATAGTCTAAATCTACAGCAGGTGAATAGAGAAGACAAGGGAAGAAGGTGCTAAATACTCCTCCACGGCGTACGACAACATAGGCGTGTTCATGAAGCCTGGAATAGAGGCGGTGTACATTGCTTCTCACAATTTCCTGCACTACGAACAGGCAAGGCAATCCCTTCTGCAAGACAAGCTCGTCCTGCTTGAGAAGCATATGACCCTTCACAACGAACATGCAGTTGAGCTTGTCAGGCTTGCAGCAGAAAAGGAAATGTCTCTTGAGGTTAGTTTCCACCTGCGCTTTCGTACCGCGGTCGAACTTGTCAGGAAGATGATTCATCATGGCAGACTGATGTGTGCCCGTCGCCCTGAATACTTGTCGGCGGAGGATGCAGGAGGTCTGCATTTTCCATCAGAAAGATTAATGACGGTAGAAGCGTAAGGCTGA
>JAJYOM010000146.1 GCA_021796175.1 Thermoplasmata archaeon | reverse complement strand
GCAGGTATACGGGCCCATAGATCAGTGGAAGCAGAAATGCCACTCGAGATCGCCGCCTTCGCAAGGCGGAGGCCGCGGGTTCAAATCCCGCTGGGTCCACATCCTGCTTGGGTTTATGCTACGCCACGAGTCAGCGCGTCTGCCGCTCACACTATTCCCAAATCTAGCCGCCAGACATTGCAGCGCAGGAGCAAGCCGTTCTTAGGAGAATATTCTGACTCCGTTTCTTCGATCAGGGTGAAGCATAGTTTCCTGCAGAAGGCGTTAGGTAGTTCGTTTTCCACAGAAGGATAGGCGAAGAGGTATCTGCGAAGCTGCTTCGCCACTTGATTAATCAGGAGCCTGGCCGCGGCAGTTGCCACACCCTTCCCCTGGAATTCCGGCAGCACGAACAAGCCTGTCTCCACCCCTCCTGTCCGCCCTACTCTGTTTCCCAAAATCCAACGTTGCCGGCAGTATCGGCTTTGGAGCCAACAATAATAGTGAACATACATACAGAAAGCGGATTTGCAAACACCATGAGAAAATTCAGGTGACGCTTGTCCAAGTTCTCCTCAGTTTCCGGACCGTTGAGATGCGCCATCTGTGCCGGGTCACCCTGCGTCTTCAACAGAACCCATTCGTCTTTTTCGGATAACGGCCTATCGAAATGTTCTTGTCCAGATTTACGATTTTAATCGGCTGCAGAAGAGGTAATGTTAATTTAGGACTTTTCGTGGTCCATTTTCACTCACACACTTGCTAAAACGTGCCATTACAAATTTGCATCAGTCATTCTTGGCATCGAGAAAAGGGCCTATCCTTGACTATACAGCATTCTGCTCGGACCAATCAGAGGCCCATTCAACTTGAAGATTGGTTGAAAACCGGAAAAATGGCAGTAAAATATGACTTGACAGGCACAGTTGCTGAATTAGCCGGATAATACAGGAGGAGCCATGCAACCCGCGGATCCTTCAGGCAAAAGACAGCAAGCTTTAAATCGCTTAATACTTATCCGAAAAATTTGCTAGCCTTCAATCAAATGATAGGATAGGTCAGAATGAACGTAAAAAATGTACTAAATCTGGGAATGGCCACAGCGGGCACGCCGCCTGCTGGGACACAAAGCTCAGGCAGTGCGCCATCAGTTCAACCTCCTCCAGAGCTGAGGAGGAGGAAAAATGGACCGATCATAGCCATAATAATAGTCGTGGTGTTGATAATCGCCGGTGTGGGCCTGTACGCTGGCGGATTCTTCGGAAGTCACGTGAAAAAAGGTGTTTTCAGCGTAAGTTCATACTCCAGCTTTTCAACCGCCAACACCAATCAGCCGATAACCTTCTACGCGGGTGCATCGGTTCCCGCCTCGAACATAAGCAGCATAACATGGAATTTCGGGAATGGGTACAGCAAGACATATTCTGGATCTACGGGGACATCAGTTAGTTATCCTTACCCGTACCCTGGCAGTTATCTGGTCCAGGCAACAGTGATCACAAAGAACAACACTGAGGCGTCCAATGCGCTTGCATTGATTCCGATAACCATCACGCCAAGCTCGAGCAACTTGGCCTCTGCAGCCAAGCAGTACCCCGCATCGATTTCAATATCCGACAGCAGCAGTACCGGCAAGAATGTGACCTACGGTTTCACGTCAGTAGTTGGCAGTGGCGGCTATGTGAATGTTACATCACAGCTGCCTGCAAGCTTCTCGATTAATCCGTCTGCTTCCGGTTGGAGCCTCAAGCAGATGACAATATCTGTCGGCAGCAAGAAAGTTACATTCAATGCAACGGATGTTTCCAATGGAGTTAACTTCGTCAACTACACTTTCGCCAGCACCGGACTCTTCCCGATAACCATCGCCGCTGTTACAAACAACAGTACAAGCACCTCCACATGGACATATGTCCAGACAGCAGCGGTCGGGGCTCTCTCACCGAGATTCCCTTCATCGACAGCTCACACAGGCATTGTCGACTCACTCTGGTTCCCAGGCGGCTTTGCGACCATGGACCCTGCAGTGGGATATGACACAGCGAGTTATGAGGTCATGTACAACCTGTACTCTCCGCTTGTTCAGTACACGCCGGGCTCCAGCACCTCCAGCTTCATACCGGTGATTTCAACACAAGTCCCGACAGCGAAGAATGGACTTCTACAGTCTGCAACTGCGGGTGGCATAACCTACACAAACTACACATTCCCGATTAACACAGCCGAGAAATTCGCCGACGGAAATCACATCACGCCATACGATGTCTACTTCTCAATAGTCAGAACGTTGCTCTTCGCTAACGACCCTGGCAGACCTGGATGGCTTCTTGCGCATGCACTCATACCTGGTGCATCGATATACGGCCCATTCAATATCACGCCTTACTGGATCAACAAGGCGATGACTTACAACGCCACTTCCATAACATTCCACATACTTCCCACTACCAATCTGTCTCTGTTCGGTATCAGCCCGTCGGCTGGAACCAATGCAGCCTACTTTGCGACAGGCACCTCGGAGAGCAACACAACCGCGCTCGCGGGGAAACTGGCTGCCAGCGAGTACGATTCTGAGGGAGCGGCTGTTTACTTCATGCAAATCCTCACCCAGCCTCCCGCTTTCGTTCTGGAGCCTTCCTGGGCGAACAGCAGCGGAGCAGGCATAGGTGCGTTCACTAACAGCACATTCTTCAATTACCAGCAGTATGGGAACCCAAGCAGCTGGAACACAAACCTCCAGTTTGGTTCGATGGGCACAGGACCGTATGTGGTCAAATCCGTCTCACCGGGCAACTTCATAAGTTTCACGCCTAACCCGAACTACGTTCAGCCGGACAGCAGCTACCCGGCTCCTTCCGCACTTGAGCCATCGATAACACTGTATTACTATACATCACAGTCAGTGGCACAACAGGCCTTTGCTTCTGGCGCGTCAGACTTTGCGGAGCTCGCTTACCCGCCAACATCCACGCCCGCACTCTTGCCAATGATACACTCTGGGCAGGCAAACATTGCAACAACGCTGCAGCTGTCTTACTTCGCATGGTTCTTCAACATGCAGACCAATGTCACTGGCCTCAGTTCGCTCACAACTCAACCGGTCAGTTTCCCGCAGAGCAGTTTACTCTGGGAAAACAACAAAGGTGTGACGAGTGCAAATGCAGCTGGATCGTGGGAAGTGTCCAACTTCTTCGGCAATTTAAGCACAAGAAAGACGTTTTCCTATGCTTTCAACCAGGCAGAGTACATACAGAAGGAGACTAACAGCGGCATTGTGTTTGCACAGAACCAGACGGGTTACCTCCCAGCAGGTATTGCGAACGGTCCGACCAACATGACTAACCTGAGCACCAATCCGTATACACCCTACCTCAACACTGCACTCGCCGAACACTACTGGAGCCAGACGCCATGGGCTAGTCTGCCTGCCGGCTCGGTGAAATTCCCGATATTCTCCATAACGGGCAATCCAATACAGGACCAGATGGTTACATTATGGACTGCTACAATCAAGAACGTGACAAACGGCATCGTTCAGCCCTACCTGGCTGATGTCACTTTCTCGGCCGCACTGTCCATAACAGCCACAGCAGCGGGACACATGCCTTTGCCGGTCTACTGGCTTGGATGGATTGACGACTATCCCGACCCGACAGATTTTGCCGCACCTATGGCACAGGCCTACGGTATCTACTCATACCCGGACGGCTTATTCCAGGGACCGGGCTTCAACACCACCACCCATCCGGACCAGTGGAAGATGATTAACAACATGTGGAACGTCACGGCCCTGGCAGCTGGAGAACTCAACAACACGCTCCGGTCTACCTACTACTGGCAGTCAGACAACATCTACAATCAGCTTTACCTGCAGGCAGGTGCCATACAGGAGATAGGAATAGTCTACTACAGGACCAGCGTAGTGCAGAGCAGTCTTGCTTTCTCCCTGTCTCCGGAAGCATCGCTGTCGTTCCTGATCCTGTTCCCGGTGCAATCGCACTGAACAGTAGAAGCGCTCAAACACTTTAACCAAAACTCTTCCCCTTTTGATTTGTTTCAATAATGGTCGAATTTCCCGCAGAATACAATTTTCGGATGAAGAAAAATTCAATCCGGCAGGAACAGCTGGCTTTTCCTGAACTGAAAACTGTTATATAGAGAGTTAAGTTAACAAGACCGTTAGTGCATGGCTCAGGATTCTTCTAATAAGATTCCGCTTTTGGAAGTAACAGACCTGAAGACGCATTTTTTCGTGTACGACGGCGTTGTGAGGGCATT
Organism: Thermoplasmata archaeon; assembly: GCA_021796175.1. Lineage (GTDB taxonomy): Archaea > Thermoplasmatota > Thermoplasmata > Sysuiplasmatales > Sysuiplasmataceae > JAJZXY01. Next base: position 20 of record JAJYOM010000146.1, on the reverse strand, counting down.
GGATGGCGTGACCTTCACTC
>JAJYOM010000019.1 GCA_021796175.1 Thermoplasmata archaeon | reverse complement strand
TTATCAACGGCACCACGATCTGGTTCACAACAGCAGGGGGCAGCGGCGCGAGATTCAGCGAGGAGATGTACTTGCTCTGGCTGCCGCCGCTTGTCGAATTGACTGCCCATACCAGGAAACTCTTCAGAGCAGTCGCGGTGGCAGCATCGGGCTGAGCCTGCTTGACAATCAGATACTCAAGGTCAACAATGGGGTAGGAATTGTTGCCCGGAGCATACTGTATTGCGAGCCTGCCATCCGCCGGTATCTGGCTGAGATACTGGTTTGCAGCAGCCATCACTGTCGACTGGTTCATTGTGACAAATTTGCCGGCCTGATTCTGCAGTGCAGATATTCCGAAGCCAGCGCTGAGTATCTGCGCCTCATATGTTGTTGCTATGTATCCTATGCTGTACTGTGTTGACTTCATCTGGCTGATAATCCCGGAGTTGCCGTTGCCTGTCAGTGCTGCCGCAACACTCGGCCAGTTGACATTTGTTCCGAAGCCGACGTTGTTGTTCCACCAGCTGTCTGACTTGCCCAGGAACTCGGTGAACATGTTCGTGTCACCGCTTCCATCAGATCTGTGGACGGGCACAATTGTATGAGATGGGAACGTAACGCCGGGGTTCAGTGCGGTTATCTGCGAATTGTTCCAGTTGTTGATTGAGCCGTTGAATATGCCGGCCAGAACCGTTCCGTTGAATTTCAGTGTCTGCCCGTTCAGTCCGGGTATGTTGTATGACACATACTGCGATGATATCAGTATGGGTATGTTGAGTATGCCGGGATTCTGGGCAACCTGTGTATTTGTCATGAATGCATCTGATGCACCTATGACAACTGTTCCAGCGATTGCGCCGGAAATACCGGCGCCACTGCCAGTCCCTGCAGTTGTTATCTTATTTGCAGAATAGTTTCCGGCCCATATATTGAATACCGGGTACAACAGTGTTGATCCCGTTTCCGTGAGTGTAACGCTCGAGGTGCTGGGCCTGGCGGTGTTTCCGTACACCATGTAGGCCCCAATAGCCGCAACGATTACCACAGCCACAACGCCGATTACTATAACCATGGACTTGTTCATGCTTTACCAGATCGACTATGGATTGACTGCTCAGATGAGCACTTCCGTTTTAGAAAACTGGTATGACCGTTTGCAACATTTTCACAATAGTTGGCTGTTTTATAGCCTGAAACGAAAACGATGGCATTCACTACAATGTTCGAAATGACGTGCGTGGCGAAGTCTTCTTCTCCATGTGACAGGTTCCGGACATCACAGGCCGCCTGAAAACGGACTGGTGGCAGGCACACCATGCCCGACCGGCCCTTTCCTGAGCAGGTAGTAGCTGCGTTTACCGCTGCTTGTGAATGATACAGCTGCATAACCGCTTGAGAATAATGATGTAAATATCTCCCGTGACCTGACTCTCCACTCCACTGCTGCCTCAGGATGTGCTGATTTCAGCTCAGTGAAGGAATAGGGTATCTCGACAACCAGTTCATTGCCGGTGATCTTGTTTATGCCTGTAAGCTTCCGCATGCTTCCCTCGAGAGGTGCAGTGCTGTTGACAGCGGCAAAGGATGCCGGATCGAATGATTCACGCTCCGACTTCGATTCCACCCACCACTCGGCAACAAATCTGTCCGTCTCCGCTCCCCTGTTCAGTTTGTCTGTCATCAGTCCGTAGAAGTTGGGCAGATACGTCCTCGCAATGACACCGAGCTTCCTAACATTGAAGTTCGCATTCAGTCCCATCAGAGGGTCAAACGTCCAGGCAACAAGCTTGAATCCGTTTTCCCTGGCCCATCTCTTCTGCGCCATCTTCAGCTCATAGCCTATGCCTGAGTACTTCTTCTCCTCGACAACGCCGGTCATGTGGGAATACAGGTAGAAAAGTTTGCCTCTCCTGCCTATGAATGCATACTGGAAGCCGACCATCCTGCCCCCGTCGTATGCGCCAAGAACGAGGCCCCCGTGAAACTTCAGTGCATTCAGCATGTCTGCTATGAACGACTCCGCCTCCTCCATGCCCCAGGCGCTCTTCGCTACCGGGAACACGTCCTTCATGCCCTCCGGCGAGGGCACCTCTCTTATCACAACCATGAAAACCGCATCAACTCCGGCATAATCCTAACTCCTGATTGCAACATCTACCTATAGATTCTCGCCTGCAAGGACCTCGGCCATAATGCCATAGTACATCGACTCCTCATCGAGCCGGAATCCGGAGCTGTGCTTTGACATCCTTGTTTCCACACTGCTGCCGGTGCCAAGGAATGCGAATGCACCCTTCACCTTCTCCAGGTAGTATGCAAAGTCCTCGCTTCCCATTGTTGGATTGCATTCTACTATCCGGATCGGGCCTGACATGATGGCACGGCATTTTTCGGCAGTTTCCACGCTGTTTACGACGGCCGGTCCCTCCGAATACCACTCAATGCTGTGCTCCAGGCAAAATGAGGAGCAGGCGTCGGAAAGCAACTTTGAGAGTCGCTGCTTCAACATCGACTGAACCGAGGGTGAAAAGGAGCGAATGGTTCCCCTGATTGTCAGTTCCGACGGTATGACATTTGCAGCTGTCCCGCCGTTTATCTGGCCGAATGAAACAACTGCACTTTCGAGCGGATCTATGTTTCTGGAAACAATTGTGTTCGCGTTCATTATGAATGAAGCGGCAGCGGCGACTGCATCATGAGCCAGGTGCGGATACGCGCCATGGCCACCTTCGCCAAGGATGCTTATGGTGAAAAGGGAGTTTGCGGCCATTGCCGGCCCGTCGAGAACTGCAATTGTGCCGGTATCCAGGGAGGGCCATACATGCAGGCCGAATATCTGTTCGATGCCATCCAAGGCACCCGCCTCTATCATCATCCTGGCTCCCTTCCCTATTTCCTCGGCAGGCTGGAATAAGAGCCTCACGCTGCGCCTTTTCCGCCTGTGCAGCAGAACCCCCGCGCATGCCAGAATTGCCGCGTGTGCATCGTGGCCGCACGCATGCATCGCGCCATGATTCCTGCTGGAAAAGGGCTCGCCCGAATCCTCCACAATGGGCAGGGCGTCCATGTCCGCCCTTAAAGCTACAGCTGGTTTGGGACCGGTGTCGCACACAACAGAGGGAAATTCGTAACTCACTGGACTGAGCCCGTTTGCAGCGAGAAACTCAGAGATTGCGCCTGCCGTGGCATTCTCATTGAGGGACAGTTCCGGTGAGGAGTGAAGCCTCCTTCTCAGCTCCCTGCACTCCGGCATAATGCCGGAGACCTGTTCCTTCAGCTGCCCTCTCACTGCATGGTCTGGATTGTGGGAGTTCATAGACATGGATGGGAATACAGGATATCAAGATAGCCGGCAGCCGTGTCAGGCCCAGTGATGCTATTTATGTTTCTTCGGGTGAAGGACATACCTGCACATGTGCTCCCCGTTGGCCATCCAGTGTGTCCTCTCCACGTCATCATCAAGCAATTCCCTGAAAAGGTCTAGTTCGGCTGTGCATGCAAGCCTGTACTTGCCCGCGACAGTCATCAGAGGGCAGTTGTGCTCTATAAGGACTGTTGTACCGTCGGCCTGCCTGCAGGTCTCGGCCAGAAAGCCTTCCTCTTCTCTGATTCTTGCCAGTTCCCTGACCTTTTCTTCGTGTGGAAGGTTCTTCATCCTTTCAGCATACCTGTTTGCGAGCTCCTGCTTCCTCCTCTCAAAGAACTGGTTGACGCCTTCCGGTCCGATCCTGTCTTCAATAAAGGACAGGGCGGAAAGAGCAATGTAGGGATATGATGTGGGAAAAAGATAGTGTGCATTCTGAGTCAGGGAGTACCTGTACTCGGGTCTTCCGACACCGGCACGCATCACGCGCTTCTGGACAAGCTGGTCCCTCTCAAGATTGGAAAGATGCTTGCTGACAGCCATCTTGCTTATGCCCATAGAGGCGGATATCTCCTTCATTCCCGTCTCGCCTTTCTGTTTTATAAGGGCGACAATCGCATTCCTGGTTGAGTGATTTGCCTTATCCAGCAAATCGGTGTGAACGAGCTCTCCGTCCTCTCCGTTATTCCTTCTCATCTGCTGCACACCCTGTGATCAAGCCGACAGCACATTGAAACATCATCATTAATAAGTTTTGTAATATTGATAGTTTAATTACCCCGGGCGGCATTTGTGGACACAGCAGCTGACTACACCAGCAGTCCAATCGTGAAGCTTATCATGGTAGCCGCTGCCCAGCCGAGAACGATGAGCAGAAAGGGCTTCGCGGATAAAAACCTCTCCCTGTAGCTTATGCCGGCACCGAAGAGTGCAGAAGAAAGTGCCTGGGTGTTGCTCAGAGGGAGACCAAACAGCGTCGCGGCCTCGACAAGCAGTACTGAATCCATGAGCGTGGCAAAAGCGTTCGAGTATCGAAGAGAGAACATTCCGCTGCCGATCCTCTGTAGCGAGCCCCTGCTGAGAAAATAACTGCCTGCCGGTATGGCAAGGATGGCCACAACGACATTCTGTATGGAAAAGCCGGCGACAGAAACGACAACTCCTATTGTGTTCGCTCCCAGCGTATACGCAGCAAGGAATGAGGACAGGAGCAGCAGCAGCTTGTAAGTGGATGCTCTCCTCCACACGTCCCTTGGCCTTGAGGCTGATATTGCCCTGACAGAGACACCCGCTATCAGTATGGAAATAACCGGTGCGACAAACCACATGCCGACAACAGTGAAGGCATACCTGGAGTCTATCGGCATATGTCTTGAGATAGAGATGCCGATTATCAGCCCCACCAGTGACATACTGAGTGATATTGGCACTTTGAACGAGTTGCCTGCAATGAACACGATAATTGTTGCGATCAGTGCGACCGTTACCAGTCCGGGTGTTGCAGACGGGAACAGAAGTCTGGAAACCCTGATCATGCTGCTGCCCTGAATCAGCAGCCCAGCCACATAGCCGGCAATGCCTATCAGAATGCCCTCCCACTTCCCTATGACACGTGAGCCAATCAGGGTGCCAACGCATGCGGAGAGGTTGTTTCCCGCAACCAGTGCGACTGAAAGAAAAAGTGATGCCAGGAGCACAAGAGATTCGAGCGTGTTCATCACTTTGAAATGGATGTTGAGATTGCCAGTATCAGGTCTGCAATATCCTCGCAGCTGTCAAGTATGTCATCGAGCTTGTGCACAAGCTCTGATATGTGCATGAACTGGAGATAGTGCATTGATGGCGCCATGAGGTAGAGCCTGTCAAATGAGGCGTCCTTTATGTTGTCCCCGTTCTCTTCCACACCTTCGATTTCCATACGAATCGACTGCATCTCCTCGATGCTTTTAGATGAGAGGAGCCTCTTCAACGCCTCCATAGCTTGCTGGGAAAGGTCGAGCAATTCATTCAGCTGGCCCTGGAATGCGAGAAAATTGCCAAGTTCCACTGCCTCAAAGCGGAGCCTGCCTGTGCGCCTGATTTCCCTTCCTATATAATGGAAATTGTCCAGTATGTTGTCCGCCATGTCAACGCACTCCAGCAGGTTGTCAAGTATGTTGGAACTTATTGCACCGCTGGTAATCTCTCCCGATACTTTGAATGCAACAACGTCCGACTGTTTCTCCAGGGATATGACCTGCTCGTTGAGCCGGATTATTGCCGGCAGGTTGTCGGCATTCAGCATTTCATATATTATGCCCCGGGCTTCAAGGCCAAGCTGGATTATCTCGGCTATGTTCTGGAAAACCATCTTCTCGCCGACAATGAAAATACCTCTGAAACCCTTTCTGGCCAGCTGAACCACTCCGTGGAATACCGTTCTCAAAATAGGCAAATGGGCTATTAAGGCTACCCGGGAAATTCAGGCATCTGCAGGAGGGAGCGAAAAGGCGTCGTCTGCCCGGTTTGTGATGATGGCAACGGTATCAAACCTTGATAATCTGGAGGTCACCTTTTAGTACCCCAAAAAGGGACTATCTTCGCAGACCCAGGCACCGGGCATAATCATGATCGGCAGCAGGAAGATAACCAGAGGAGCTTCGCACGGGAAGAAGGATTCCGGTGTGTCCGAGATTATCGGAGACATACTGATACTGGGCATAACAGTGGTGCTCTTTACCAGCATTTTCTTCTATGTGGACGCAATCCCGACTCCCAGCGCCCAGACGTATGCCGATTTTCAGGCAACAGTCACGGGTCCCGTGCCCTTCGGGGCAAACGGCGGCTTGACTTTTCTTAACATAACACACCTTGGGGGTGAGAGCCTGAATGCTGGCACAACCACAGTTGTTGTGCAGGTGAACCAGTCTGCTCCGCAGGTTTTTCCCTTACAGCTTGGCTATTCTGGAATCTCATCTTCTTCCCTCACTCCGTGGACTGCATCCAGCTGGCAGACTAACCAGCTCTGGATTGGCAACCCGACCGGTGCCGGGCCCGGCTCGATTGTTTCCGTGACAATAATAAACAAGGCATCCAATTATGTCGTCTGGAGCGCAGTGCTGAACGGCAAATCTCCCCATTCGCAGCCGTCACTAAGGAATGTTGGGGCCACACCAAATCCAGTGACGCCCGGGCATGTAATCGTAATCTTTGCGGATGTTTCTGATATTTCGCAAAGTAGCTTCAAGGTCACTGCGAACGCCAGCCTTGTAGCTGGCAAAAGCGCCTCGGCTCTGCCGATGTACTACAATTCAGTAACAGGAGGATACAACACTACATCAGTAACCGTAAGTCAAAACTTGGTGGTGGGCGCGTCGTACCCGATAATAGTGACACTGACTGGGCAAGGCAAATTTTCATCCAATAGTTCGTTCATGCTGTCGGTGGCAAGAACTGGCCCAACAATTGTCACTGCGAGCATAAGTCCCAGCCCGGCAACGCCTGGTGCGTACTTCAATATCACCGCGTACATTGTGGATACCAGCAGTCAGGCATTTAATCCAGCATCTGGCACAGGCAGTGTATATGTTAGGCCAATTGGGCCAAATTACATTACAAACATTACGAAAAATACCACACTGCGTCCAGCACTTTACCAGGGAGTTTTTGTCCTGTCTGGCAGGGTAAACACAAGTGCAAACTACACCGAGTTTGAGTCGTTCAACATCACAGCAACCGACGTTTACAATAACACCGCGTCGTATGTAGTTGATCTGTTCCTCAACTACTTCCTGAATCCCAACCAGTATTATCCATCAAAATACCTTGGGCCAACGAGTATGAACTTCAATCAGTTTGGATGGACAGAAAGCGGCAGTCAGACTTTCAACAGTGGCTTCCAAGTATCATACAATGACGCTAACGGCCCAGGTGTCTATTTCCATGTGGTTGTGGAGAATCAGAACACCAGTGAGATTACTTATATCAATTCGGTATCTAACTTGTATTTCCTGGATACTGTTTCTTCGTCCGGAAGTAGTGCAAAATTCGTACCCATTCTATCAATGATAGTCAACGGCACCACTTTCCAGTCTCCTAGCGGATACATAGCTCTCAAACCGAACGTACCAGTGAACCTGACCTTCGGTTATTCACTCCTCTTCCTCACGAGTGCTAGTCCCACAGGGAGCGGCCCTTTTACGGTTCAAAAAGTCGGTTCTACGTCCACACCCGCGCAATACACCCTCACTCTTGATTTCTTGATGCTCTTCGGGTATATACAGCCGATTGGGTCGTCAACCACAATTTCCTATGGTCAGACATTGCCATTCACATCGATATTCTGGGAATGAGAGGTTCAAACGCGCACTTTCGAGCCATAAAATGCATCACTAAGAATCTATTTAGATAGGTAAACTATTTCGGTTTCCAGTAGGGAGTGCAAAATGGCGAGGAAAGAAGATGCGATATTTTCATTGATTGTAGTGGGCTTGTTTGTGATATCGGCATTTGCAGTAGGATTAACCGCTGCACCAGTCGTAAGAAATAGCACAGCGACTGCACCGGCCATCTTCCATCCTTTCACGGTAACTGGTCAGGTTAACGAAGCTTCGCTGAACTGGGCCGGTTACGCTGTGACAGGTCCTAATCATAGCGTAACATCAGTGACAGCCTCGTTCATTGTTCCCAATATCACAGGGTCGAAGTCGAACACATATGTGGCAGTCTGGGCGGGCATCGACGGTTTCAGCGATGGGACGGTTGAGCAGGCAGGTATACTTGCAGAATCGCTCCATGGCAGCACTGTCTATCTCGCCTGGACTGAGTTCTATCCTGCGGCACCAACATACGCGTCTTGGTCGCCCTCACCCGGCAACGTCATGACTGTTACCGTTTCTTCCGGCGGCTATGGGAAATCGATAACCGCGACAGTTGTAGATCGGACATCCACACACACATATTCGAACACTGTCACAAGCACCAGCTCATACATGCTAAGCTCTGCAGAGTGGATAGTGGAAAGGCCGGCTATAGCTAGGTCACTTACTTCACTTGCAAACTTTGGAACAGCCTACTTCGGTTGTAAATACACAGGTGGCCAGCCGGATACAGCGACTTTGTCAGGGACGACGGGGAGCATCGGATCGTTTGTTGTAAAGTCCTCGACAGCAACTGTTGTGTCACTGGCAATGGTCACATATTCGGCGATCGGAGGCAAGATCAAGCTGCTGGCATCACCCTCCTCCCTTACCGGGTCCGAGGACGGCAGCTTCAGTGTAGCGTACATTCCAGCTCATGGCCACTAATCTATCTCGTAAATGCTGATTGCATGCGGATGAATGGTGTAACTTAAGTCCGACGAGTCCACAGCGAAGGTCACATATCATTTAATAGGCTCAGTCTGATAAGGGGTAGCAGGGGCGATGGAGATGAGAAGAACTGTGATATTAATGGTCTGTGCTTTGATGTTAATATCGACATTTACAGTTGCATTAGGGTCAAATGGTAGTCATCAGTCCCGGATGGGCGGTGCAATCACTCAGTCCGCGGGCGCTCTATTCGGTGAGACCAATGCTCAGAGTCTGAATTGGGCCGGGTATGTCGTAACTGGGTCTCCAGGGAGCGTTACTTCAGTTCAGACTTCATTCATAGTTCCGAGTGTCAGCCCCAGTCATGGAACCACCTATGTCGCACTTTGGGCAGGAATAGACGGCTATAACAGCGGAACGGTTGAGCAGGCAGGTATACTGGTTGAGAGTACCCATAATTCAGTGATATACCGCGCCTGGACTGAGTTCTATCCTGCGGCGCCAACATACGCGTCCTGGACCCCGGAAGTTAAGAACGTGATTACTGTCACAGTATCTGTCTCCGGCTCAGACGTTACGGCCACAGTAAATGATGTGAGCACAGGTAGGACTTACACACAAAGCGTTTCAGCCTCAGGTTATCAGCTCAATTCCGCCGAATGGATAGTTGAGAGACCATCGACATCAGCGGGCCTCACTACGCTTGCGAACTTCGGGACTGCATACTTCGGGACGGCTCACACATCCTCGTCCATAAACAATTATGCCACCGTCAGCGGTGTAAGCGGGGCAATTGGCTCATTCTCAACCGCTGTGGCGGTAACTATGGTTTCGAGTACAGGCGGGACACTTGCATATCCCACACCATTATCGACTGATTATGCGAGCTTCACAGTAATCTATGCGTCATCCAGCGGAGGGAGCGGCGGAGGACACCACGGCAAGCCGTAAAACAGGGAAGTTATCCTACTGGAACAAGGATATTCTCCGTTGGTTCCGGAACGGGGAATTTTCATCTGGAGCCCGAGAGGTTCCCATATATTTGCGGTCAATATACCCGCATCGAGTTAGTTACTGTTTAAGGGAATCGTGGTCACTGCGAAGTTAATTGGACCACAGGTGGCTGACGGGCCTAAGCAGACGATGGAAAAGGTTTGTGTTAAGGCTTGAGTCCCCCAGCCATCTTTGCCAGTAGTCCCTTGGCAGCGCCGGCGATTGCTGCACCTATCCCGCCGCCAGCCGTTCCGCCCTCGAGTGCGTTCTGGACAGCTGAGACGACAGAATGGCCAGGGGCCATCGCGGGTATGTGCTGCAGTGCAATGGACAGTCCTGCCGGATGCCCCGCAGCCACGGATGCTGCGCCCAGTCCGATCGCGCCAACCGCTGCGCCTATTGCGCTTGCTGCTGCTACTCCTATCATGCCCCGTCACTCCGCTTGCGGGGTATAAAAGGGTTATTTGATGGTTTTCGAACGTGAAGCCAGTTGATGCGTCCTCGTGGCATCAGAGAATGCCAGCATCCAGGACGCAGTTCCGGTCAAACGACGGCTGCTGTAAGGCGGAAGTATCATGAATGAGAGGCACTAATTGCATGCCGTGTCAATTCAGCCTTTCGACTTTTCAAGGAACCCTCTCCTTGTGTTCTGGGAGACCACAAAGGCATGCCCGCTCTCATGCAGGCACTGCAGGGCTTCCTCCATACCCCGTCCGCTTGATGACGAGCTGACAGGTGAAGAAGGGCTTTCACTGATAAACAGCATTTCGGATTTCGGCCAGCCAAAGCCTGTCGTTGTGCTGACAGGGGGGGACTGCATGATGAGGGCGGATCTCCTTGGCCTTGTACGCGAGGCAAGGACCGGCGGTTTGAATGTTGCGATCTCCCCGGCAGTGAGCGATCTGCTGGATGATGGGAGGCTGTTGGAGCTCGCAGGACTTGGTGTAAAATCCGTGTCACTCAGCCTTGACGGCTCAACCCCCGAAATCCATGACAGCATCAGGGGGATAGAGGGACACTTCGAGCAGACCCTTCTGGCAGCCGCCAGGTTGATTAGCATGGGGTTCTCGGTCCAGATCAACACCACAGTGATGTCCGAGAACGTTCACCAGCTCGCTGACATAGTACTGATACTGAAAGAACTTGGAATCAGGACATGGGAGGTGTTCTTCCTTATTACAGTTGGAAGGGGTCAGGAGATGAAGGAGCTGCGACCGGAGCAGTATGAGGATGTGTGCAACTTCCTTGCCGACGTAACCCGCTATGGCTTCACAGTGAGGACTGTAGAGGCACCGTTTTTCAGGAGAATCGTTGCAGAGAGAAGGTCCTCCGGGAAGCAGGTTGCGGAAAGGAGCGCGCTGTATTCCCAGTTCAGTGAAGAACTCAGACGGCATCTCGGACAGCCTTCCTTTGATTATTCCGGTACAGGATTACCGACAAGGGATGGAAAGGGTATAATCTTCGTGGCACAGAATGGTGATGTCTACCCGTCCGGCTTTCTGCCTTATTCCGTCGGGAGTGTTCGGTCTCAGAGCATCAGGGACATATACAGGAACAGTGAGACACTCATTGCAATAAGGGAAGGGCAGTTCAGCGGAAAGTGCGGTGTTTGCGAATACAGGGATGTCTGCGGCGGCTCCCGTGCAAGGGCGTATTCACGTTACGGCGATGTGCTTGCAGAGGATCCAGCGTGTATCTACACACCAGCAGCGATGCGCAGCTGAGGCTCAATCGATTTGCCTGTCGGCCCTATCCTGCGCGCCGTATACAGCGGAAAATAATTTGATGGAGGGGAAGGAACGCACGGTCCTGCAATGGACCTGGCTCCGTCCTGTTGCCCCTCTGTAATGGATTGCATCACTCGGGCTTGTTCTTCTGCTCCTTCTGCTGCCCTGATCCCGTTTTCATGTATTTCCTTGTCACTAAGACCACGACTGCCGCGGCAACCGCTAGCACTGCAATGATGCCGATGACAATGAAGAACAGGTTGGTTGATGTCACAGACGGGTATATCTTGGTGAATTTGACAACGAGTGAGGTTGGCTGGGAAACCTGGAGAGACTGAGTGATCTTCTGTGAAACAGGTGTCAGGTCGTAGGTGGTGGATATGGATGAGGTCAGCGTGTAGTTGCCTCCGGCTACCGTAAATGCAGCCTCACCGTTGGCGCCTGTGACTGCAGAAAGGATGGCTCCCGTAGTCTGGCTGTAGACACTGACAACCACGTTTGGCAGCGCGGAACCAGTGGATGTTTCCGCCTTTACGCTGATGGTGAATATTGAACTGTTCAGTGTCATTGTGCCTGCTGTCGGATTGTTGAGCTGCTGCGCTGCAGCATTGTATACCATTATGCCCTTCCAGTAGACCTGTATGTTGTACACACCGTAGGGAATGACGGCGGATGCCAGTCCGCTGGCATTGGTTGTGTTGAAACCGGAGTATATTCCGGTTGTGGAATTGACAACAACCACGTTGGCTGTTGCAACAGGACTTCCGGATGATGTTACGACTTCGAATGTCTGCATGTAGGCAGCGACGTTGACCGCGTGTACACCATTTGCATCGATTGATATTGTGCCGTTGAAAACCATGCTGCCGTGCCAGAACACGGTGGCTGTGTATTCGCCGCCGGCAACATTGGTGAGAGAAATGGAGCCGTTGGAAGTGCCTGACATAAGGGGGATGCTTATGCCTGCGGGTGACACCATCTGCACCTGGGCAAACGAAAGGGCAGAACCGGACTGGTCTTCAAATATGAATATCGGGGAGTAAATTCCGGCCTTCAGCGTGAAATGTGTGCTTGTGTTGTTGACTGATACTGAAAAGGAGCCGACATTCACTGACTGCCAGTAGACTATGGCAGTATAATTCCCCTGGGATAGAAGCATCGTCGCCACGCCGGAATCGCCGGTTACGTTGGATCCAACAAAGTTTGAAAGCTGCATGACCCTGATCTGTGCACCGGACACGGCACTCCCTGCCGCATCGGTCACACTGAAGCTGACTCTTACAGGAGGTGTTCCGACATAAAGCTGCAGCGTGCCGAAGGCATTCCTGCCGTAAGTCACGCCGAGTGAGGCAAGATAGTTGTGCATTGTGTTGTCAGTGCCGTTGACAACGACACTCAGTGAGCCAGATGCAGTCGAGCTGTAGTTAAAGGTGAAATCATACTGGCGCATGAATGCATACTGACTGTAAGCACCTGCAGGCGTCATGACCCCTGACGCAAGTATTTTGCCTGTCGCGTTCTCGACAGCGTAGTTAACCGGCCAAGACGCGAAATCATACTGGCCAAAGGGGTCTGTCAGGTTGGCATAGACGGTTATGTTCTTGTCAAGGGCCGACTGCGAGAGCGAGTAGACGGGTCTGCCATTGCTGTTCGCAGCGTACATGCCGCTTACCTCCAGGTATGAGGATGCAGAAACAGAAGCCCTCGAGTAGTAGAATGTACCATTGACATTGCCCCAGTATGCATTGTATACCTGGCTTGTGCCGCCATTGACAGTTATGTTGAACATGAGACTGTCATTCGCCGGAACCGTCTGCGAAATAGTCGGACCTGTTATCATGACAGATGTCGCGGATGAAGCGGGAGCAGTGCCGGAGGTGGAGAAAGCGGGACCGGTGCCCAGTGATGTAAGTGTTCCCGCCGGAGAGACTTCTGAAACACCAAGTGTTATGTGTCCGGAAGTAGGAGCAGAGCCGCTCTGCGAGAAATACATCCAGCTGTAAACAGTCCCGTTGAGCACCAGCGGGCCCGATAGCTGGGGATAGACAGTGAACTCGACGGTGAGGTAGTGAGTCGCGGATATGTTGTCCCCTGTCGCGGCGTAAGCCTGAACGGTGTCATTCAGCGTGTTGGCAATCTTCAGATGGTACTGGCCGCCAATAGTGACAGGTGTCGTGAGATTGTGGTAATAGACTGTAAGATTTGTGGGACCGGGGGGATTTCCCGAATATGGTGTTGCAAAAGCAAGTGATGTTGCAGTCTGAACGCCAAAGAGCGATGTGGCGACTAGCACAAATGTCAGCAGCAGTATTTTCAATCTTGATGCGCGGCCTAACATATTCTCGGGACTTCAGACGATACCCTTCTTTAAATAATGAATTTTACAAGTTTCGAATATTGAAATGACATATTTTCTCATTGTCCGGCATGAAAACCGGTGTGTGAGTGATCACCTGGCTTCAGCGACTGGTGTGGTGCCAGTGGCCGATTCCTTCTGCTGGGTGAGCGCACCCATATCAATCATTTCCCTCTCGATTCTGGCTATTGTCTTGTCGGAGTCGCGGTAGTATGAAGATATCAGCGTTGCCACCATCATGTAGTTGTTCACATTCTTCCTGCGCATGTATTCCAGCAGCAGCACTCTGCGCCGCATCTCCGCATCCATCTGCCTGGGTGACCAGCCCTTGCTCAGCCTGATCTTCTCGAATATGTAGCTGTGGCCAGAGTAATGGAAACGGTCATCAGCCGGATTCCAGGTGAAAACAGAGTTGTATATTATCTCGTTCGTCTCCGGATCGAGGCCGACTATCTCTGTCAGCGACTTGACGCGCCTTGTCATCTTTGTTCCTACCTTCACCTGGCCCTGCAGCAGCATTATGTTGAGCGCTGTCATGAGCGAACGCGGCAGATTGATCGGCTCGCTTTCCATCCTGTGTATCATTGCGCCGAGGTCATCCGCGTGGAATGTGGAGTAGGCGATAGTGCCCGTGGCCATAGCCTGGAATACAACGTACGCTTCCCTGCCCCTGACTTCTCCGACCATCAGGTACTGGGGCCTCTGCCTCATTGCGGCTGTAAGGAGATCGAACATGTCGACCGCGCCTGCCATGTTGAGTGATTTGCCGCCAAAACCTTCCCTGGTCACGGAGGCAATCCAGTTCTCGTGCGGCAGGTTGAGCTCCCTGGTGTCCTCTATGCTTATCACCTTCATCTGCGGCGGTATGAACAGCAGCACCGCGTTCAGTGTTGTTGTCTTTCCGCTTGCAGTTCCGCCGCATACCATCATCGAGCTGCCGTACTCTATGCAAAGCCAGAGATAGGCCATCATGTCAACGCTCATCGTCTTGAACCTGATCAGGTCGATTGGCGTGAAAGGATCGTCCTTGAATCTTCTGATAGTGAATGAAGAGCCCTTTTTCGTCACATGTTTTCCAAGCGTCGCATTCAGCCTGGAGCCGCCGGGCAGCGTCGCATCGAGCATCGGGTTGGCGACAGATATCTGCTTTCCGGATCGCTGTGCAAGCCAGACGACAAATGCATCGAGCTCCTCCTCCCTCTCAAATTTCATATTTGACCTGATTGAGCCGTACTTCCTGTGGAATATGAAGATTGGAATGTTGACGCCGTCACATGAAACATCTTCGACATTGCTGTCAAGCATCACTCCCTCTATCATTCCAAGGCCGACAAGGTCCCTCTTCAGGTAATAGTAAACCCTTTCCATCGACACCGGATTGAGTGAAATGTCGAGAGAGTGCATTACCTCGTGCGTCGCCTTCCTGAGCCTTTTTTCCTTGTCCTCCTTTTCCTCTTCAGTCGACATGTTGAGCGATGCTATGAGCGCCTCCTTGAGTGTCCGGAGTACATTGCGCTCGTCCATGGACAAAGGCGGTTCAATCAGCTCGTAGAGGTACTCGTTCAATATGGTGTCGTACCGGATGCGCGCGTATGAATAGGGCTCATTGAGCGGTGTGAGTTCCACCTCCTCCTGCCCCTTCTCGCTTATCAGCGGGACGGGCGTGACCTTCAGACTGGAGCCGAGCCTGTATTCATTTTCGGGTATCATTACGCGCAGCGGCTTGCTTCCGAGCGAGTTCATAAATCTGAGATATCTGGTCTTCAGGCTCTTGTGTTTACTGTTGCCGGCATCCTTTCCGGCTGCCTGCCCGTCTGCAGCTTCTGTCGCCATTTTCACACCCCCAGAAGTATATGCATGAAGACAAAACCGATGATAAGCATCAGGGCGCTGTGCCGCATGCCGTTAGCAATCCTGCCGTCCTGGATGACGCCTGCCATTATACCGTCGCCGGCTGCATGCACGATGACGGCTATGTAGAAAGCAGTGACAACAGGTCCTATCGCAAGCACATTGATTGTTGTCACCGATCCGCCGCCTGCAAGAACTCCTGTTGAGCTCTGCAGCTGGCTCCCGGCCTTCTCTATCTGAGGTATGAATGTTGCCTCAAGTATGAATATGGTTGCCAGGAAAACAGCGAATGAGATGTAGATGACTACCATGTAAGTGCTCATGGCTATCCCCCTCTCTTTCCTGTTCAGTATGCGCTCCCTGGCGTCGTGGGCCACCATGTTGAGCACGTCCGACACGGCTCCTCCAGCATCGCTTGCCTTGATGATTATGTTTGATATTCTAGTGACAAGCTGGGAATTCATCCTGTCTGCGAACAGCCTGAATGCCTCAGTGGCGGGGACGCCCCAGTCTATCTGGGAGGCCATCCTCATTATCTCCGGCGTCAGCTTGCCGTACTTACCCGCGGATGCGACTACGACTGATTCGGCGAGTGTCATTCCGAACCTGCCTGCCTCTGCCACATCGCGCAGAAAATCAGGCACCCTTTCTTCTATTTGCCTGAGCTTCCTCACCTGGACGCTCGTGTATCCGCCATAGGGTCCCATCGATGCAGCCATAGCCAAAACGATCCAGTCCAGCATTGACATTGAAAAGTAGGTGACATGGTTGAGTATGCCGACTATGCCGACGAGCAGCAGCAGGACCATCGCAACTACCGAAATGGCTGCTATCTGCCTGTCGATGTTCTTTTTCTCTGAGGAAAGCATCCTCAGGTCGACGAACTGCGATGCATTCACGTTCATTGAGAGGCCTCCTTACTCATGTTCCATACGAAGAATATGAAACCGCCCTGCGAGGCCGGTATCATGAGCAGCACCACTATGTAGAGAAGCAGCACATTGAAGGGCAGAGGCGTGCCGAATACAACCGTCGTAGCCTGGCTTCCACCGCCGCTCACAATCGACATTATCGCCATGATGACGACAAGGAAAAGAGGAAATGCAACGACGACAGTGACAAATGTTTCTGCAAACAGTCCAAGTGTTTCCATCTCCTGTTTTGTGTTGAGCTTCTCCTCTTTCTCGTACTGTTCAGCCTTGAGCAGGAAGTACGGTTTCAGGTGTCCGCCGGAAGTCGCAGTCGTGACAACACCTTGAAGGAAATCCTGGAACTTTGCGGATGGGGTCCTTGCAGCGGCGTTTCTGATTGCGGTGAGTATATCGACACCGAGGAGTGTCGTGTCCCTCGTAATCCATTCAGCTTCCTTCTGCACCTCGCCGTAGATCGGCTGCTTTGCAAGCTCGCTGAATATCACATCGACGTTCACATCTGCCGATGCAAGAGCGGAAATGAAGCTCATGGCGCTGCCGATGTGCTTGTTTATGTCCCTCGCCCTTGATGAGGCGCGTGTGGATGGTACCGCCTTCAGAACAAGGTAGACGGCCACCGGCGGCAGGAATGTCGTCAGGAGTATCACAACAATCCTTAGCGCTATGATGGAATGGAGAAGCGTGAGTATGACACCGCCGAAGACAATGCCGACAGCGAGACCGGCAATACCTGCCAGCAGGCTGGTCATCCAGGTAAGAGCTGTATACTCCTCAGGCCGGATTTTCATGTGCGCCTTTATGAGGTTATCCTCCAGCTCCTGGTTCGGTTTGAAGCTGGCCTCCACAAATCTGTGCATGGAGCGCCAGCAGAACTGCTGGTAATG
>JAJYOM010000018.1 GCA_021796175.1 Thermoplasmata archaeon | reverse complement strand
CTCTTTCCTACACCGGTGATTTGAAGGGTTTCACCTTCAGGCCCGTGGGCGAGACGACAAGAGCGCTCACTGAGGTGAGGAATGGCGACCTCCTGGGGATTCGCGGAGTGCTCGGCAACAGCTTCATACCGACTTCGGATTCAGTCCTGGTTGTCGGAGGAGGCACGGGCATAGCATCTATCATAGCTGCTGTTGAGGCCTTTGCTTCCAGGGCAAGCGTTAGTGTCGCCATCGGCGCCAGGAGCAGGGAGGAACTTTTCTTCGAGAAGAGGGTCGAGGACATCGGTGCGGAGCTGCACATAGCGACTGATGATGGAAGCAAGGGGCACCGCGGTCTGGTCACAGATGTTGCAAGGAAAATACTCTCCTCCACCGGTGCAGGTCAGATCATTGCATGTGGTCCGGAAAGGATGCTGCACGGGACCGCGCTGCTGGGAAAGGAGTTCGGTGTGCCGGGCCAGTACTCAGTCGAAAGGTACATGAAATGCGGTATTGGGATATGCGATGCATGCAGCCTCGACGGGAGGCTTGTCTGTAAAGACGGCCCTGTGTTCGACGGCGATTTCCTGCTCGACTCAGAAGACTTCGGAAAGTTCAAGCTCGCACCTAACGGCATGCGGGTCTCCATCTGACCTGCATTGAGGAGCAAAGGCTTTATTTCCATACCATCATTGAATGCTTATGGCTCTCGCCCTCAAGAAAAAGGGGAAGGCAGGCGCTCGCCGGGGGAACAGCAGCGGTCAAACTGCCCGGCCTGGCAGGCAGCCGAAGGCTGTTGTGCCGGAGACAGCTGAAAGAAGAGCAGGCTATCCCAACCTTTCCTGGATAGAAACAGATCCTTTCTACGTACAGGACAGGGACTTTGATTATGGCGAAAGGCTGGGCCTGCCGGGGGAGTATCCGTTCACTCGTGGAATACACAGGGACATGTACCTCGGCAGACTTTGGACAATGAGGCAGTTCGCGGGCTTCGGCAGTGCATTCGAGACCAACAGACGCTTCAAGTACCTTTTGTCGCACGGCGAAACAGGGCTTAGCGTCGCCTTCGATTACCCGACCCTTTACGGCTACGACACTGATGACCCGCATTCCGAGGGGGAGTACGGGAAGTGCGGTGTTGCAGTCTCCTCACTTGAGGACATGACTGTGCTTTTTGACGGGATACCTCTGGACACAGTGAGCACATCAATGACAATCAACGGCCCGGCTTCAGTGATCTGGGCAATGTACCTCGGCGCAGCGGAAGCGCAGGGTGTGTCCAAGTCAAGGTTGAGGGGAACGATACAGAACGATGTGCTGAAGGAGTACATAGCGCAGAAGAGTTTCATCTTTCCGCCCGCGCCGTCTATGAGGCTTGTCATAGACACATTCGAGTACGGAATGCACAATGTGCCGAGCTGGAACACAATCAGCATCAGCGGCTATCATATCAGGGAGGCTGGCTCAACGGCTGTCCAGGAGCTTGCGTTCACGCTTGCAGACGGACTTGAGTATGTCCGTCAGGGAATTGAAAGGGGACTCGACCCGAACCTGTTCGTGCCCAGGCTCTCTTTCTTCTTCAACGCTCACAATGATTTCTTTGAGGAGATAGCCAAATACAGGGCTGCGAGGAGGATATGGGCGAGGGAGATGAAGGAGAGCTTCGGACTGACAAGCGAGAGGGCGATGAAACTCCGCTTCCACACCCAGACCGCCGGATGCACACTGACGGCGGAGCAGCCTGAAAACAACATAACAAGGGTATCCATCCAGGCAATGGCCGCTGTGCTGGGAGGCACGCAGTCACTGCATACCAACTCGCTTGACGAGGCGCTGGCACTGCCGACGGAGAAGGCGGTCAGGACTGCACTCAGAACGCAGCAGATCATTGCATATGAAAGTGGCATCCCCAACGTTGTCGACCCGCTTGGCGGCTCATATTACGTCGAGTGGCTGACGGACCAGATGGAGGAGAGAGCCTACAGGATATTCGACGAAATATCCATGTACGGCGGCGTCATTGGTGCAATAGAAAGGGGATACTTCCAGAAGGCGATCACCGAGTCGTCCTACCGCTACCAGAAGGAGGTTGAGAGGAAGGAGCGGATCGTCGTGGGAGTCAATGAGTTCACGACTGATGAACCGCTTGAGATACCGACCCTGCGTCTGGATCCGAAGGGCAGGGACAGACAGGTCGCGAGACTGAGGAAGCTCAGGCGGACAAGGGACAGGTCAAAGTTTGAATCTGCAATGAACAGGCTAAGGAAGATTGCGGAGGGAGAAGAGAACACAATGCCGGCAATCCTCGATGCGGTCAGGGCAAAGGCGACGCTTGGCGAAGTTACAGGCGTGCTGCGAGATGTCTTCGGTGAGTACAGTGAGCAGCAGATAATATAGGTGCTGAATATGGCACGCAAGATCAGGGTGCTGATAGCCAAGCCGGGACTGGACGGCCATGACAGGGGAGCGAAGGTTGTTGCGAGAGCACTGAGGGATGCGGGCATGGAGGTCATTTACACAGGCCTGCACCAGTCCCCGGAGCAGATTGTTCAGACAGCTTTGCAGGAGGACGTGGACGCGATAGGGCTGAGCAGTCTTTCAGGCGCTCACGACGTGCTTTTCCCGAGGGTCATGGAACTGGTGAAGAAGAACAGAATGAAGGTACTTGTAACCGCAGGCGGCATCATACCAGAGGAGGACATACCGGCACTGAAGAAGTGCGGCATCGCAGCAGTCTTCGGTCCGGGAACCCCCATCGACGACATAGTGAAATTCCACAAGGAAAGGCTCTCTCAGAAGGGCTGAGATCTCCGGGGATCAGATGAATTACACTGCGCTTGCAAAGAGTATATTCAGGGGCGACAGGAAGGCTGCCGCCCGTCTCATCTCGATCGTCGAGGACGAAGAGGAAGGCTATGAAGATGCAATGAAACTTGTATTCTCCGGGACGAAGGGCGCAGGTGTGCTGGGCGTCACCGGCCCACCCGGCGTCGGCAAGAGCACGCTTGTCTTCGAGCTGGCGAAGAGATACAGGAAGAATGGAAAGAGTGTCGGCATAGTCGCGGTCGATCCCACGAGTCCGTTGACAGGCGGTGCAATCCTCG
Source organism: Thermoplasmata archaeon (assembly GCA_021796175.1). Classification (GTDB taxonomy): domain Archaea; phylum Thermoplasmatota; class Thermoplasmata; order Sysuiplasmatales; family Sysuiplasmataceae; genus JAJZXY01. Next base: position 14,320 of record JAJYOM010000018.1, on the reverse strand, counting down.
GCGACAGGATAAGGATGACAGATCTCGCCGGAGATCAGGGAGTGTTCATAAGGAGCATGGGTACTCGTGGCGGCACCGGCGGCCTCTCCCTGCAGGCATCAAACACAATAAGGATCCTGGATGCGATGGGCTGCGAGGAAATCATAGTGGAGACTGTCGGCGCAGGCCAGACACAGGTGGATATAATGGGTCTAGCCGACACCGTTGTTGTGGTTACCATGCCCGGGACCGGGGATGAGGTCCAGTCAATAAAGGCGGGACTTTTGGAAATAGCTGATATCTATGTGGTCAACAAGATGGACCTGCCCGGAGCCATGAGCACAGCTGCTGATTTGAAGTCAATGCTGAATCTGGTTGATGACTGGAAGGGCTGGAAGCCTCCAGTACTGCTTGCATCGGCAAATTCAGGCAGAGGCATTGACGAACTGACCGGAAGTATCGGCGGCCACAGGTCGCGGATGCTCGATCCTGTTGTGAGCATGGAAAGAAGATCGAAGCAGGCCAGGAAAGAGATTTTTGACATCATCACCGGCCAGATCATGCACAGCATTGCCTCCAATATTCAGGCGGATGAGTTAGATGCAATAGTGCGGGAGGTGGTTGAGAAGAAGACAAATCCCTATGATGCTGCCCGGAAGATCTCAATCGCTGCCAGCAGGACAGGAAAGCCGCCTAAAGCATTATAATATGCCTGTTCATTCAAAACACGTCCAGCCGGGATGACAGAGCGGCCATGTGGCAGACTGCAGAGTCAATGCTGAAATCTGCAGACAGGAGTTCGAATCTCCTTCCCGGCTCCATGCCGGGGAGTTCAGAGATCTCTGTCTCAGACTTTAGCCCAGTCATTTTCTCATGGGATCGGTTCATTCCTTATATTCGCCGGTCGGTTGGGAGTGGAAAAATGCCTGATTTGCACAGACTATCCTCACCGTTTAGACTGCGACGATTATTGAAACAGGACAGTTTCGAAAGGGATTAATGGCACCGAATGCTTAGAGAGTTTCCATGGCACCGGAAAATGCTGGAAGGGGCATTCACAACCTCTGGAACACCCGGAGGAAACTGACAACCGCTGATGGCCGTACATTTGACTATTATTCGCTGCCTGCACTTGAGGAAAAAGGCATTGGACCCGTTTCTACACTGCCGCTGTCCATCAGGATAGTGCTGGAGTCTGTTCTCAGGAACATGGACGGGAAAACTGTGAAGGAGGATGACATCAGGTTGCTTGCGAACTGGAATGCAGCAAGTCCGGAGGAAAAGGAAATTCCCTTCAAGGTTGCGCGTGTTCTGATGCAGGACTTCACCGGCGTGCCCGCTGTCGTTGATCTCGCCGCCATGAGAGACGCGGTGGCAAAGCTCGGGAAGGATCCTCTGCTGATCCAGCCCCAGGTCCCTGTTGATCTTATCATTGACCACTCGGTCCAGGTAGATTCATTCGGGACAGGCGAATCATTTGTCATCAACCGGAATCTGGAATTCAAAAGGAACTCTGAGCGTTACTCACTTCTCAAATGGGCTGCAGGTGCGTTCAGCAATTTCGAAGTCATGCCTCCCTCTCTGGGAATATGCCACCAGGTCAACCTTGAATATCTCGCCAAGTGCGTTATGGCTGTGGAGAAGGACGGAGTGGGCGTGGTTTTCCCCGACACACTTGTTGGAACCGATTCACACACTACGATGGTAAACGGCATAGGAGTTCTCGGCTTCGGCGTCGGAGGAATTGAGGCTGAAGCAGCAGTGCTTGATCAGCCTGTCGCCATGTCGCATCCCCAGGTTGTCGGTGTCCGTGTTACAGGCCTGCCTGCTGAAGGTGTCACTGCAACCGACCTCGTCCTCACACTGACACAGATGTTGCGAAAACACAACGTTGTCGGCAAGTTCGTTGAATTTTTCGGTCCCGGAATTGCCAGCCTTACAATACCAGTCAGAGCCACACTCACCAACATGTGCCCCGAATATGGTGCGACCATTGCTCTATTCCCGGTGGATAGCGAGACACTAGCCTACCTCAGGTTCACCGGAAGAAGCGAGCAACTCATTGATCTTGTGAGCAGGTACTTCGAGGCAGAGGGTTTCTCTTCAATAGACTATGGAAAGGTGAAGTTCAGTTCTGTTGTGGAATTCAACCTGTCGAATGTTCAGCCAAGCGTTGCGGGACCAAAGCTCCCGCAGTCAAGGCTTGAACTGTCTGCAGTCAGCAGCAATTTCAGAAGCGAATTTCTGGCAGGTGCACAGGTATTGTACGCAGGAAACAACTTCTCAAACGAGGGGGCACCTGACAGCAGAGTTCAGCTGCAGTCGCATCAGAATCGCCCCAGTGTTACCCGCAAACCGGTGGAAGTGAAATATCCCGATGGCAGCAGCGGCAGTATCACCGACGGTGACGTTGTGATAGCGGCAATAACCAGTTGCACCAACACAAGCAACCCCGAAGTAATGATAGCGGCTGGCCTGCTTGCACAGAAGGCTGTGGAGAAGGGCCTCAAGGTAGGAAGGAATGTGAAGACAAGCCTTGCCCCCGGTTCCAGGATAGTTACAGACTACCTGAAAAAGTCATCCCTGATGGAACCACTGGAGAAACTTGGATTTTACCTGGTCGGCTATGGCTGCACCACATGCATAGGCAACAGCGGTCCGCTGCCTGAGCCCGTATCAAGTGCTGTCAACCAGAACAAGCTGGCTGTGACGTCGGTTCTTTCCGGCAACAGGAACTTTGAGGCCAGGGTGCATGGAGATGTCAGGGCAAACTACCTCATGTCCCCGCCTCTGGTTGTTGCTTACGCGATTGCAGGCACTGTGCTGAAGGATCTGACCAGTGAGCCCCTTCAGGTTGTGAACGGCAGGGAGGTCTATCTCAGGGACATCTGGCCTTCCAGCAAAGAGGTCCAGGAAGTCATGGCTTCCGCAATAACACCGCAGATGTACCGCAGCAGATACAGCGGATTTGATGATGCCGGCGATGACTGGAAATCGCTCATTGTTCCAAAGGGCGTGCAATATGGCTGGGACAACGGCAGCACCTACATACAGTCTCCACCTTTCTTCGAAGGGTTTGACCCTGCAAGAGAAGGAAGGATAGAGTCTGTTGCAAATGCAAGGGTCCTGGCAGTTTTCGGCGATTCGGTGACTACTGACCACATTTCGCCAGCCGGAGCTTTTTCCCCCGACACACCCGCCGGTAAATACCTGATTGAAAAGGGCGTGTCGCCTGCGGATTTTAACACTTACGGTTCCAGAAGGGGAAACGACAGGGTTCTGGTCAGGGGCACGTTTGCCAACCGGAGAATCAGGAACCTTCTGCTGCCCGGCGTCGAAGGCGGATTCACACTCCATTTCCCGGACAGCACAAGGATGACCATATTTGACGCAGCAGTGAAATACGGCAAAGAAAACGTACCGCTGATTGTCTTTGCAGGTTCGGAATACGGGATTGGAAGCTCCAGGGACTGGGCCGCGAAGGGACCGAGACTCCTTGGAGTCAGAGCAGTGGTTGCGAAGAGCTTCGAGCGCATACACAGAAGCAATCTGATAGGCATGGGCATAGTGCCGCTGCAGTTCAGAACAGGTGAAGACGGGACAGCTCTGGATATTGATTTCACGAAAGAGATAACAATAGAAATACCGTCCGACCCTCAGCCAAGGGGCGAGGCTGTCATGCTTTATCGCAGAAAAACTGACGGAAGCAGCTCTGAAGCCAGACTTGTATTGAGGCTGGACAATGAGATGGAGATTGAGTACTGCAAATCAGGCGGCATACTCCACTACATGCTGAAAAGGCTTGCCTCCTGAAATTTACTCCGCTGCAATTCTTTAACTATATGCTCCTGATAGAAGCCGCATGGCAGACGACAAAAACGATTTCAGCGGATACGCCAGGCTTGCCTCAATAATAAGGGGAGATCCATTCCTCAGCCATTTGGGTGTGGAAGTAACCGAAGTCGAGAAAGGATATGCCAAGCTCAGGATAAAGGAGGCAGACCACGTCCTCAGACACGGCGGCATAGTCAATGGCGGGGCCATTACCACACTGATGGACGCTGCGGGTGGAACGGCAACAGCAACAGTGAACAGTGGAAAGAATCAGGTGACCATTGAGCTCAAAGTCAATTTTCTGGAGGCTGTCAGGAAGGGTGAGATGACCTGCGAGGCGCGTGTGATACGGGGAGGGAGGAACATTGTCGTTTGCGAGATGGACCTCTTCGACAGGGACGGAAGGACATGCGCCAAGGGCATTGGCACCTGGATGATACTGTATGAGGACAGGTTTCCCTTCCCGCAGAACTGATATATGAAGGAAAAAGCAGTCGCAGGAAACGCACCGCAGATGTCACTGAAAGCAAATGCGAAACAGCTGAGGGCGGCAGCGATCATGGCCATTCTGTCAGTCGAGTACCCCGATGCAAAGTGCGCTTTGAACTTCTCTTCACCTGAAGAATTGCTGGTGGCGACCATACTCTCCGCGCAGTGCACAGACAATATGGTTAACAGGGTGACACCCGCCCTGTTCAGGCAATTCCCTGTACCCGAAGGTCTGGCAGGCGCATCCCTGCCTGAAATACAAAAAATCATCAAACCGTGCGGCTATTACAGGCAGAAATCGAAATTCGTCAGGGAAAGCTGCAGGAAACTGCTGAAGGATTTCGGCGGAAGGGCACCAAGATCCATTGAGGAGCTGACAACGCTTCCAGGCGTTGCGAGGAAGACTGCAAACGTAGTGCTCTCGGTTGCTTTTGACATTAACCAGGGTGTTGCCGTCGATACCCATGTTGCGAGGTTGAGCCGGAGACTTGGACTCGCACGAAGCAGTGCGCCGCCCAGGATCGAGATCGAACTGATGAAAGCAGTGCCGCAGAAGGAGTGGGGTCTGCTGACAGCGCTGCTCATAGCTCATGGCAGGGCAGTCTGTACGGCAAGGAAACCCGATTGCGGGAATTGCTGCCTTAACGCTATCTGTCCTTCGGCTTTCAGAACCTGATAAAAATAAGTGTTTTGACAAACTGAAAGACTTCAATGCTACCGGAATTATCTTCAGCCGCTACCAGGATCAGTGAAAACGCCCTGGAACCGGGATAATTGTTCAGGGCAGCATTTATGGGAAGGATCTGCATCTGGAGGTCGGTCCTCAGGAGTTGAAAGAAAATAACTCAGGAACGCCCGAGGAGGGACTCGCTCACCAGGCTGAGAAGTGATATAATCAGCTGCAGGAAATGCCCGAGACTGGTCAGCTTCAGGGAGAAGGTAGCCAGAGAGAAGACAAAGAGATTCTCAGACTGGGATTACTGGGGAAAGCCCGTCCCTGGATTTGGCGACCCGTCAGCTCAGCTAGTCATAATCGGTCTCGCTCCTGCTGCACACGGCGGAAACAGGACTGGAAGAGTCTTCACCGGTGATCTTTCCGCGAAGTTTCTCGTATCGTGCCTCCACGAAGCAGGCTTCACCAGCCAGCCCAATTCTGACAGCCGGGACGACGGCCTGAAGATGATAGATTCCTACATGCTTGCGGCTGTCAGATGCGTACCACCTGACAACATACCCACGAGGGAAGAGGCACTGAATTGCTTCCCCTTTCTCCACAGAGAGCTGAGACTGCTTGGAAATGCAAAAGCAGTTCTGCTGCTCGGCAAGTTCGCGTTCGATTCCTATATTCGTTTTGTCAGCGAATACAGTGGAAAGAAACCGGAAAGGATGGCATTCAGGCACGGCGCCTCGTACAGTCTCGACGGCTTCCCTCTGATTTATGCCTCCTACCATCCAAGTCCAAGGAACACAAACACCGGTACCATGACAAGGAGCATGTTCGTGGACCTGCTCAACAGGATAAGGAAAGAAGTATTCTGAAGCGCTGCCCGGTCGGGCCAGGTCGCAAACGCATTTCCCGGTGTCATGCATTGTAGTGAACGCCATGGAAGTTACTAAGACGGAACAGATAAGAGTTCAACAGCAATCCAGGTATGGACGTGCCGATTTGGTCCAGAGTGTATTCGCGCGGAACCATTTCAGTGGTATAATGTCAAACTGTTCAGCAGTGTTTCAAGCCTGCATGCAAAGTCGATTTGGAATGAGTTGGCTCGATATAATCACCGTTGAAGCAAACCTGTAGATAGAAAGTGTGGTGCAATGCCGGTTCGCAAGCTTTACTGGGAAGACGCATACCTGAGAGAGTTTGACAGCACTGTTGTTGCGGCGGAAGGGAACAGGGTATGTCTGGAATCCACTGCATTCCTTCCAATGGGAGGCGGTTTTGTCGGAGACAGCGGTTTTCTTGGCAGCTTCAGGGTAACTGATACTCAGAAGGAAGGAGAGGACAGCATAATCCATCTTGTGGAAAATTATACAAATTTTAATGCGGGAGACTCGGTCCACGGCATTATAGACTGGGACCGGAGGTACCGTTCAATGAAGATGCACACCGCTGCCCATGCCCTGAGTGCTGTGTTCAATAATGGGGCCGGCGCAAAGATAACGGGAAACCAGATCAGGCCAGATGAGTCCAGGATCGATTTCAGCCTCGGGAACATGGACAGGAAGATCATCAATTCATTTGTGGACAGGGTGAACGAAGCAATTGCAATGGATCTCGATGTGAAGACTTATTTCATGCCGCGTGAAGAGGCAGAAAAGATACCGGATGTGGTAAAGCTGGCAGGTACCGCTCCGCCTGACACTGACACATTCAGGATTGTTGAGATCGTGGGGCTGGATGTGCAGGCATGCGGGGCAGTCAACGTGAAATCGCTTGGTGAAATAGGGAGAATTGTGCCGCTAAGATACGAGAACAAGGGGAAGAGCAACAGGAGGCTGTACTTCACTCTTGATGAATGAGCTCAACTCATGACCTGCGTTCTGTCCGGGAGCCAGAGTTGATGACATCGGAAATTACACCAGTAAAAGGTGGAATTTTCCTCTTCAAGCAATCGAGAAATCTTAACAGGAACATGAGAGCCACCAGGGAGATTTGAACTCCCGACCTGCTGATTTCCTTGAAATCATACAAGTCAGCCGCTCTACCGCCTGAGCTATGGTGGCACAGGACGAATGAAGAACAATGTTATGTTTAAATGATTTTCTAAGCTGAGGGCGTCAGCTTCGCCGGCACTCGCCCGGTTCACCGGCATTCTCGTCTGTCCTGTGCTCGATTTCCACCGGCCCGAAATCAAAGGTCACTTCCCCCTTCTTCAGCTTGGCAGCTTCCTCTTCGGAAATGTTCGTCGCTGTAACGCCATCGCCGAGTATAGCGCTGTTTCCATAAGGGTCTTCCACAACAAGATGAAACGGCAGCTGACTGTTCTTCATTTTCGAAATTGTGTCCAGCAAAGCAGTGCATTTCTCATGGACATCGAGCTCGGAATCCTTCATCAGTATGGCGACAACTTCCTCCACCTTGTTCAGTATACCCTCCGCATTGGATATGAAGCTCTCCGAAGCAATGCCCGGTTCTATGTCGACACCCAGTTCAGGTATCCTCACTGTGCCTGAATTTGACCGGACTACCCTGAGGCTCAGGTCTTCTTCATTCTCGATACTGGCTTCGTATCTGATAGGACCTTTGTTCTCCAGCGTTATCAGATCGGAATGTTTGAAGCCGCAGGAACGGCAGATGTAAGTCGTTTGCATGGCTGCGCCGAGATAAGGAAGGTCGAGATTTGCAACTATATTCACCACTGTTCGGCTGCCGCATGATATGCATGGCTGGTCAAGTTCCACCTCAACCGGCATTTCCGGTGTAACCGGATCCTTTTCTTCCCTGCTGTCGTCCTGCCCGCCCATACCTCCATCCACTCCGTTGCAGAGATACTTAAACTTACCTCAGAACTGCCCTCCGGTACTGCCGGAACAGGCACTAATTCTTTTTACCGCCTCACACTTAAGGGTATGTTGCCATGCCCCCGCAATTCAAGCTGATACTTCCGGCCGGCGAACTGGAGTGTGAGCTGACAGAAGGAAAGACATCAGGAGAGCTGCTTTCCCAGATGCCTGTTTATTCAAAAGGCAGGGTCTGGGGCGATGAGATTTATTTTAAAATCCCGGAGTCTTTGAGTCCAGTGTCAAAGACGAAGGACGTGGAAGTAGGGGACATAGCTTACTGGGAGGAAGGAAGGTCACTCTGTCTGTTCTTCGGCCCGACTCCTATCAGCAAGGACGGGAGCCCGGAACCGTATATCGCGGTGACAAAGATTGGCCGTTTTGTCGCTGATTCACAATCGATGAGAATACTCAGATCGTTCAAGGAGGGCCAGGAGATACGTCTGCAGCGGCAGGAGGTTGGCTGACTTCCCTCAGTGAGCAGCACGGAGGGGAATGCCAGCTCAGACTTCTATCAGCTCCCTCTTTGCAGTCGTAAGCTGCCTGTAGCCGTTTCTCGTGACGACAACATCATCCTCTATCCTGACTCCGCCATAACCGTCAACATATGCACCCGGCTCTACCGTCACGACCATGCCTTCCTTCAGCACTTCGGTTCCCCTTGGTGAAAGAACCGGTCTTCCGTCGTGCACCTGGAGTCCAAGTCCGTGGCCGAGTCCGTGTATGAACCTTCCCTTGAATGAGCTGCCGTCTATCACTTTCCTGGCTGCGGCATCGACATCGACTTCCCTGGCGCCTGCCTTTATCAACTTGAGCGCGGCTTCCTGCGATGACTTCACAGTCTCGTAGAGCTCACGCTGCCTTTCCGTCGCCTTTCCGAATATGCACGTTCTCGTTATGTCTGAGCAGTACATGTCATACTTTCCGCCGAAATCTGTCAGGACAAAGTCCCCTTTCTTAAGCTTCACCTTTCCGGGGAAATAGTGTGGAATGGCGGAAGTCCTGCCAAAAGACACTATGGGTGAGAAGGATGGCCCCTCGCTTCCTTCTTCGTACAGTGCCATCGAAAGCCTGGCCGCAAGCTGGCTTTCCGTCATACCCTCCGTCAGCATTCCTGGAATCTTTTCCGCCGCCATTGATGCAATCCTGCACGATTCGGCTATCTTCTTTATCTCATCGCCGTCCTTCACCGACCTGCACTTTGCAATTTCCTCGCTTACGTCAACAATCTTTCCCCTGTACGCTTTCTTCAGCGCTCTGAAACTTTCATAGGACACTGACGGGAAGTTCAGACCGATGGTCTTGTGTTTTGAAAACAGGGTCACAAGCGTCTTCTCAAGCTGTTTTCTTGTCTTCGGCACACTGACCCTGACACCAAGACCCTTCAGTGCCGGCGCTTCGAGAACACTTGTCACAACGGCTGTGTTCTTCGGACCAATGAGTGCAGTGGATCCTTCGAAGACGCCAGACCTGGCCCTTGTGAAGTACTTGAAATTGTGGTCTATCTGGCTGTCCCCTCCATTAATGATGGCAACAGCGTCGACTTTGCCTTCCAGCAGGGAGAAAAGCCTAGAATTTCTCGTTTCCATGCAAGTGGATAGTTTTGGTTTATAATATAACTGTGCCATCGGAAAGAGCGCAAAAATGTTATGTGCAGACAGCGTATGTTGCAGGCGTGAAGTACCGTCTGCTAGACCATACTGCCGATGTCCAGATTCAGGCCTTCGGTTCAACTGCCGACGAGATATTCGAAAACTCCGCAACTGCACTTTTCGAGCAGATCGCAGATCTTTCCAGGGTGAAACCGAAAGGTGAAGAGGAGATAAAACTGGAAGCGAAAACCGTCGAGGAACTGCTTGTAGATTTCCTCAACGAACTTGTCTTTCTTCACAGCACGATGAATTTCCTTTTCTGTGAATTCAAAGTCAGAATAGAAGGCAATAAGCTGCAGTGCACAGCGAGTGGCGAAAAGATTGACAGGAGGCGGCACGAGCTAAGGAGCGATGTCAAGGCTGTAACGTATCACATGCTTGAATTTAATATCAGAGACGGTTATGCCAAGTTCATAATAGACGTATGAGGTGTCCGGACGTCCAAAGCAACTTCAGTGGCCCACCCCATGCAGGGCCTGATAAAATACCACGGTCTCAAGGATGAGAAACTGCGCCTTCCATATCACGATTCAATTTCCGTCGCCACTGCCCCGCTGCTGACAAGAACGACTGTGGAGTTTGGAGATTTCAGATCCGACAGCGCGACCGTGGATGGCAGGAACGCTGAAGGCAGGTCATTTGAAAGGATTCTCAGCGTTGTTGATGAAGTCAGGCGTCTGGCGGGCATCAGGAGCAGGTTCAGGATGGTGTCAGTGAGTGACTTCCCCTCCGGCGTCGGACTCGGCGCATCATCTTCCGGTTTTGCAGCGCTCGCCACAGCGGCCTCATCTGCAGCCGGTCTGAAACTGGAAAAGCCGGCGCTATCTGCCCTGTCAAGGCTTGGAGCTGGCAGCGCAACAAGGGCGGTGACCGGCGGCTTTTCGAGGTGGAGGATGGGCACAAGGCATGAAGACAGCTTTGCCTACAGGCTTGACAGCGGCGATATTGACATGCAGATTGTTATTGCACTCATTGAAAACGTCAAGCAGACCGAGGACGCGCACAGGGAAGTTGTCCGGTCCCCGCTCTTCGCCGGGAGGCTGTCTTATCTGCACGACGCACTGTCGCAGATGGAACAGGCAATATCTGCCCGGGATATATCGCGGATCGGCAGTCTTGCGGAAACAGACACACTTGTCCTGCATGCGGTCACGATGAGCGGTCCCTCCGGCATGATATTCTGGAAGCCGGAAACACTGTCGCTCATATCCGAGGTGAGGAGGATGAGGAAGGAGGGCGTTGACTGCCATTTCTCGATAGACACAGGGGCGACAGCCTACGTCAACTGCACATCCGACGCGGTGCACGAGGTCGAGAGTAGAATCGGGTCCCTTGGCATAAGAACCATCAGGTGCACAGTCGGGGGACCGAGCAGGCTCACGAACGAGCACCTATTTTGATCTCTTTTTCTTCTCGCTGTTGCGCTGCATTTCGATTGCCTCCTCCATCGATTTCTCACCCCTTGCAACGCTACCTGCAAGAAGCCGTGATATTGTTGTGCTCCCCCCGCTCAGCAACCTGCTTCTTCTCTGTATATTCTTCAGTTCCCCTTCTGAAGGCTGCAGTTCGGGCCTCTCAGCAAGCAGCTCCCCCCTTGTCATGCCGATCAGCGATGCGGCCTCCTCGTCGGAGCCGGCCTGCTTGCTTGTCCTCCTTTCATCAACGACCTCCACCTGGTTGCATGTTGGCCATATTGCCCTGATTATCCTGTCCCGATTCGTCGGATCGCCATCCCCTATCCGAACATTGACATGACTGCGCCCAACTAGGGAGGAAAGTGTTCTGGTGTAGTATGATACCAGTTCCGGCGATGGCGCGATTGCAGTCGCGATTCTCCTGTTTCCTGAAAAAATCGCAATGCCGGGCCTGTCCCCGGGGTCTATGCCCAGATAGACGTCCTTCGTCCAGTCCGTGAGGCCGCCGGACACGAGCCATGCCTTGATAGACGTGTCCTCCGGCTCACCGTAGATTGTGAATCTGCTGCCCTCCATTATGACTCTGGAGTGTCCCTTTTTTATGATAACCATTGTCCCCATGGGTATGTCCTGCGCGGGATCCACATGCTCGAATGATGCACCGAACCGCCTCAGCCTGTTGGCGACATCGTATGAAAACCTAAAATCATCGGATACTACGCTAATCACCGGACCGGCACCTCGTCGAAGCATGAGAGCAGTCTGCCGGTCCCTAAATTCCCTGCTGCCGAACCATTATCAAGGCAAGGGTAAAACACGCTCCAGTTTTAACGGAATTGCCAACGTGGATATTAAGCTGTTTCCCGGGCTGTCACTTGTAGGCGAACGAGCGGAGCGGGCCCCCGCCAAGTATGGTCCCGCCGATAGATCTTGCCCTGATCATTCCCCTGAGCCTGACGGTGCCTATCTCGTCCAGGCTGCTCTTGTTTACCATTACCAGGCAGAGGACGGGCTCTCCTCCCGCTTCCCTGATGTCATTGACAGCAGATTCCATTGCATGGCCCGTGGAGAGCACGTCGTCAACGATTATGACCTTCTTTCCCTTCGGCGAAGCATAATTTGAACTGAATGCTCCTCCCGAGCTGACCCTTTCAGACGGCGGCCGGTAGACTATAATCTCTGCCTCAAGTATCTGTGCAATCATGCCTGCAAAACCAACGCCGTTGAGTGCTATGCCCACGACCGAATCAACGCTTGTGCTCTTCAGGTTCATTTCCTCTTCCGCAATATCTGCAAGAACTTCGGAAATCAGCCACATCCTGTGCGGGCTAACACCAAGTGAACGCCAGCCAATCTTGACGTCAGACGGAGGCAGCGTGCCCTGCGATCCTTCCTCCAGAAGGTAATTCACCGTGTCAACACTCAGGTGCAATTCGTCGCCGATTTCAAACGGCTTCAGCCCCTTTTTCTGCAGATCAAGCGCCTTGGTCGCGAGTTCCTTTACCTCTGCCATGTGTTACCCTGCCTGATCATTTCTGACCGCTGTATTTAATCCTAACGTGTCCTGTTCACATCTATCAGTTTCATTGTCCTGACCAATTGCGGGAAATCGCGGCCAGTAGTTCTGCTGTACTCCTGACCTTCCCAATCCTCGGGAATGTTGTTTTCACGGTGAAATCGTGCTCTTCCTGTGACCTTGCTGCCATGGCATCTTCCGCGAATAACTGGCTGAAGCCGTATTCGTACGCAAACCTTGCAGTGCTTTCGACACCGACATTTGTGGAGATGCCGCAGAGGACTATGGCTGTTATGCCCCTTCTCCTGAGCTGCATCTCAAGTTCAGTTCCGTAGAATGCGCCCCACTGTCTCTTGGTTATGACAACATCACCGGGTTCCGGTCCCATCTCCCCGACTATTTCTGCCCAGTCTGCCGGCATTTCACCGCGCTGCATCTGCTGTCCGTCTGTTTCCGGCCTGAGGCCCAGCGGCGGCACCGGCATTACCCTTACGAGGAAGACAGGCATGCCATTTTCCCTGAAAGCCTTTGCAAGACGCGCTGCGTTTGCAACTACATCCGCTGAACTTCTGGGAAAGACTGGCATTGAAGTGATGCCCTTCTGAAGGTCTATTACCACAAGTGCTGTTTTGCTTCTGTCTATTTGTGTTTCGCTCATAAGATGCCTTCCCATTCTTTCTGGAACCTGCCAAGGTATTCGACCATAAAATCATGTCTCCCGGCGGCCATTCTCCTCCCCGTATCTGTATTCATCAAGTCCCTGAGCAGCAGCAGTTTTTCGTGAAAGTGGTTTATTGTGTGCGATTTGCTTTTCCTGTATTCATCGAATGAATTGTGCAGGGACGGTTTCACTTCCGGGTTGTATATTTCCCTGTCCTTCTTGCCACCGTAGGCAAACGCCCTTGCTATCCCTATTGCGCCAATGGCATCAAGCCTGTCCGCATCCTGGACTATCCTCCCTTCAAGTGTCCCCGGCACAGTTTTCACACCGCTTCCCTTGAACGTCACTTCATCAATAGCACTGCACACAGCATTGATTGTTTCTCCATCCACCTGCAGACTCTTCAGCCATTCTGCCGCTTTCCTGGAGCTCGCGCTGTCATCCCCGCCATTGAATTTCCAGTCTGAGATATCATGCAGCAGCGCGGCCGCCTCCACGACAAACAGGTCCGCACCGCCTTCGGACACCGCAATATGCAATGCGTTAGACCTTACACGGTGAATGTGCCACCAGTCATGCCCTGTACTCTCGCCAAGGAGCTCGCTGCGAACCATTTCTTCTGTCCTGCGGATTATATTCTTCCCTGCTTCACGTTCCATGGTCAATTCACCATTATGGGTAAAACTTCTTCAGGAAATTGCCCTCATAGTTTTAAATAGCGACCACTATTCCACAGACACTCATGGCCGGGGTGGGGTAGCGGCATCCTGTGGGACTGTGGATCCCTAGACCCGGGTTCAACTCCCGGTCCCGGCCCTCTGACGGCATCGAAATGCACTGAATCCAGAATATCACAGCCGGGGATGCAAATTGACGGGTTGTCTTTCGAATTGAACGGATCTCTGACATCGCGCACGGAGATTTTGGCGGTTACCGGGTCTCTCAGCGCCGGCATGGCACATTCGTGCTTGGCAGTCATGGATGCACCTAACGCCCGATGCCGATTCAAGTAGATGTAACCGGTATATTCTTCAATACTTCATACATGAAATTGTGAGTGAATTCTTTCATCACGCAGCCTATGAGTCGATAATATGCCTCATACGATCCACCGGCTGGTGAATCACAGGTTGCCAGTTAAATCTGTACAGTCAGAAGTGCATATCCCGGCATCCGGTTTGAGTAATTTCTCCTGTAGTCCTTTCTCCTGAAATCGCCCTTTCGATCACAGATAGTATCCACAATTGCTTTTCTGTGATTTTCCATAAGG
>JAJYOM010000145.1 GCA_021796175.1 Thermoplasmata archaeon | reverse complement strand
GCAATCTGAGAGGACTGCAATTAATATCAACCGCCGCACCGATATCTCATTCGAAAGAAGGGATGTTATACGGGAGCAGATATCTGGCTGAAGGGACTCCGTCTTCCACTTTACTGGGCATCGGGCGCGCCTGTTGTTCTCACCGCTGCACTTGCTTATAGAAACGGAATGACACTGCATCCTGCCCTGTGGGCGCTTGGAGTGATTGCATTATTCATTTTTGAGGTTGGTGTCAACATTGTCGCAGAGATTTCGGACAAAAATGAAGGTGTATTCGTCACACAGGAGGATACGTGGATTCCGACCGGCCCATTCCTGATAAACAGGACAGGAATCGGCCTGGAAAGAATGCTGAGATATGCAGCACTGGTTTTTGCCATCGCAGGCATAATAGGCATCTACCTTGCAGCTGTCACCGGCTTTATTGTGATACTCTCCATAGGTATTGCAGGTTTCCTGCTGACGATCATATATGCTGTACCCCCGTTCATGCTCGGTTTCAGGGGAATCGGCGAACCCGTTCCCTTCATAGCATTCGGACCACTTCCCGGGATTGCGCTCTATTTTCTGATGACCGGGAATGTCTCGCTGACAGCTGCGGCTGTCACGCTTCCCGCTGCATTCTGGATCACTGCGGTGAGGTACGCACATCATCTGCCAGACAGAAGCACGAAGAGCGGTGCAAGATTCGAAGGAATGCACAGGAAAAGAGTGGAGCATGCTTCTGCAGCACTTGCGACGTTCGCCTGCCTCGGTGCGTTGTCGGTTTTCATTTTACTCCCGATTGCAGGTGCACTTGTGCTGCTCCCTCTCACAGTGACAATTGCACTCACTTACCCGGCGCTCAGAAACAGCATGAGGGCAAATGGAAATGCAGTTGGAATTTCCGGCGGAACAAGGTACTACGCGCTTTTGCATCTCGCAGGAAGCATATCGATGGCGGTCGCCATGCTGTTCGCATAAGAATGAAAAACTAGAAATCGTCCACAAAACCTACGCAGTCCGAATGATGCTTATTTCCCGACTGAGCATTCTGCCCGATGGAAACCCCGCGTACAATCTGCGGATTGGTGGCCATGACGGGGAAACTCTCGGTA
Source organism: Thermoplasmata archaeon (assembly GCA_021796175.1). Lineage (GTDB taxonomy): Archaea > Thermoplasmatota > Thermoplasmata > Sysuiplasmatales > Sysuiplasmataceae > JAJZXY01. Next base: position 3,230 of record JAJYOM010000145.1, on the reverse strand, counting down.
AACTCATGGAAAGTTCCGGAAACAGAAAATTGGAAGCGGTTGAGCTGGAAACCGCGGCAGGGAAAATAATTAGGATAAGCGGTGAGATGCAGGAAATCAAATCGCTTTTTGACGGATCCGGCTTCAGAGTGCAACTGCGGGAGGAGTTCGAGTCTGCTTGCCGGAACTACAGCCTGGACAGCTCCGTCCATTTCATCACGAGATACAGGCGCAAAGGCTCTCTCAAGACGCTCATAATGGGAATACTGAACGTTACACCTGATTCGTTTTCCGATGGCGGCAAATATTACGAGGAGGACAGTGCAGTGAACCGCGCGATTGAAATGGCCGCCGAAGGCGCGGATCTGATAGATATTGGCGGTGAGTCCACCAGGCCCGGGGCCGCGCCTGTTGATGAAGCCGAAGAATTGCGCAGAATTGTGGGAGTAATAACAAGGACAAGCTCCGGGAGTGACATACCTGTCTCTGTAGACACAATGAAGCCGGGTGTGGCCCGCGCCGCGCTTGAGTCGGGCGCAAGGATTGTAAACGACGTCACCGGGCTCGCATCAGAAGGTATGAGACAGCTGGTTGCAGAAAGCGGGTGTGACGCTGTCATAATGCATATGAAGGGCAGTCCGCGTACAATGCAGCAAAGCCCGGTTTATGGCGATGTTGTCTACGAAGTGGGCAGCTTCCTGAGCGGGAGGGTGGAACTGTGCATGAGAAGCGGAATAGACAGGGGAAGGCTGATGGTCGATCCGGGCATAGGCTTCGGTAAAACGCTGGAACACAACCTTCAGCTCTTGCGGGAACTTGATGCGTTCCGCAGTATAGGCTGCCCGGTCCTGCTTGGCGCATCAAGGAAGAGCTTCATTTCGAAGATAGCGGGCAGAGATGGCAGCCGCCTCGAGGGAAGCATTGCAGCGGCGCTTGCCGGTTATCAACGCGGTGCGTGCGTTCTGAGAGTCCATGATGTGAAAGAGACCAGAAGGGCACTCAGTGTGATGGAGAGCATCGACGGCTGATCTCTTTCTTCGCCTGGTGTGATCACATGCGCCTGTATGCACTGTATGCATCCCTGAGCATGCGCAAAGTGGAAACTCTGCCGCTCATATTCTTCTTCAGCAGGCTCGCAGCACCTTCCCTGTCAAACCCGTTAATTCTGAACATATCCTCCATGAAACCTATAGCTATGGAAGGATAGGTGGAGAAAATGCGCTCGTTGTGAAGAACTTCGCCTGTCTTTTCAGCATGCTCCATTTCAGGAAGGACGGTACTGCTCAGACCGCTGTAGTATCTCATGAGCTCTTCCCTTCCATAAGAACCGAGCGAATGTGCCTCGACAACAGCATTTCCCGCGGCCTCTCCCGATGCCATGGCGAGATCCACGCCCCTGTACGTGAAACCGTGATTTATGAAGAAGCCGGCAGCATCGCCGGTGGAAAGAAAACCGTCCCGGATGAGATTTGACGGCAGTGCCGGGACGGAATTTGGTATCATGTGAGCAGAGTATTCGATTACTTTTCCTCCCGAGAGCAGCCTCTCCATGCTGGGGTGCAGGCGGAACTTCTCAATCATTTCCTGCACTTCGATCCTGGCTTGTGACAATTCAAGAGGATCCACCACGACACCAATGGAAATGCTCTCAGAGTTTGTGTAAACGAACGCTCCGCTCGCTGTGAGAAATGAGGTAGGCTGACCGATGTACACACACGCGGCACCTTCATCATCTGAAAGGCTGAAACGCTCATTTATGCTCTGCCTGGAGAGCTGGATTGTCTCCTTGACACCAACCTTGATCTGTGAGGGGGCAACGTCGTTCCTGAGTCCTGCTCTCCTTGAAAGTGCTGCCGTCACACCCTCCGCATCAACGACGCAGTCGGCCTCGATCGTATCGCTGCCAGAGACTATGCCGCAGACCTTGCCGTCACGGATAATCAGATCATCCACCTTTGTGCCACCGACAAAGAGCGCCCCTGCCTGCTCAGCCTTTTCGGAAAGCCACTTGTCAAACCTGTTTCTTCGTGCGACAAAACTGCATGCACTTCTCGGAGTGTCCCTCCGTGAGACAAAATCAAGTGAGACGCAGTCGGAGTCGTCCATCATACCTATCGTCTCCCTGACAACATACCGCTCTACAGGAGCTTCATCCTCGAAGTTGCTGAACAATCTTTTCAGTACGTGTGAATATATCCTGCCGCCAAAGACATTCTTCTCGCCTGCTGCCTTGGATCTTTCCAGCAGGAGCACCTTCAATCCGGCCTTTGCCATGACGAAGGCAGACGTAGAACCTGCAGGGCCCGCACCGACAACAACAGCGTCAAACTTCTCCAACTGAATCAGCTCCAATACTGTTATGAACCGTAGTCTTAAAACACTTTCATGACACCAACATGGAATACATGCGCAGTGCCGAACAGAAAACAGCGAAGCAAAACATAGATATTTATCTGGATGCGGACTTGTTTGATTATGCTGTCCGGCAGTCATGAGGGCGGCCAAGAGGAGTGACTTGGATGACAGGTGTTCACAAGATTTCAATGATAGGCGCTGGCAATGTTGGGGCAACCGCTGGCCAGAAGATTGCGGAAAGAAATATCGCCGATGAAGTGGTTTTCGTCGATGTTGTGGATGGTCTACCACAGGGGAGGGCGCTTGACATGTACGAGTCCGCGCCGGTTGAGGGTTTCAGCACAAAGGTTCGCGGTACGAATGATTTTGCGGAGATTAAGGGTTCAGACATCATAGTTGTGACAGCAGGTCTTGCAAGAAAGCCGGGTATGACGAGGTCAGACCTGCTGGACAAGAACGCGGCCATACTCACCAGTGTCAGTGAGAACATAAGCAGGCATGCGCCCGGCTCAATTGTAATTGTGGTGACAAATCCAATGGACATAATGACCTACCTTGTGTTCAGGAAGACAGGTTTTCCGAAGAGCAGGGTACTGGGCATGGCAGGCGTCCTGGACACATCACGCTTCAGGACATTCGTGGCCATGGAACTGAATGCGAGCCCTTCTCAAGTTGTCAGCTTTGTTCTGGGCGGGCACGGTCCCTCAATGGTGCCGGTGATAAGCAATTCCTCAGTTGGCGGTGTACCGTTGACCCAGCTTATGCCTGAAGAGAAGATTGATGCGATCATAAAGAGAACAAGGATGGGAGGAGACGAGATAGTGAACTTCCTGAAGACAGGAAGCGCATTTTATGCACCTGCCTCATCAATATACGAGATGGTTAAGTCAATTGCA
>JAJYOM010000144.1 GCA_021796175.1 Thermoplasmata archaeon | reverse complement strand
ATAGACGAAATTGTCAGAACTGAGTTTGACGCGCGCGGTCATGAAGAAGTGAATTTCCCTCTGCTTATACCCGAAGATCAGTTCCAGAAGGAGAAGGAACATATCAAGGGATTCGACTCCCAGGTCTACTGGGTGACACGGGCTGGGGACAACGAACTTGACATAAGGCTCCTCCTCAGGCCGACCAGTGAAACAGCGATGTATCCGCTGTTTTCGACCTGGATAAGGTCGCATGCAGACCTTCCGCTGCGAATCTATCAGATAGTCAACACATTCAGGTATGAGACGAAACAGACAAGGGCGTTCATCAGGGTTCGGGAGATACACTTCATAGAAGGGCACACGTGCCACGCCACATTCGAGGAGGCCGAGAAGCAGATCGGTGAGGACCTGGAAATAATGGGTGGCATTGCAAAAGGACTGTGCATACCCTTCAGGATTCACAGGAGACCTGAGTGGGATAAGTTTCCCGGCGCCCATTACACAAAGGGGATTGACACAGTCCTGCCCGACGGCCGAACACTGCAGATTGCGTCAATCCACCAGTACAGGACAAATTTCTCCGTTCCGTATGACATACAGTTTGAGGATGAGGACGGAACAAGGAAGCCGGTATTCCAGACCACATACGGACTCAGCGAAAGGATGCTTGGGGCAGTTATAGCAATCCACGGAGATGATAAAGGACTCGTATTTCCGCCCCCCATAGCACCGGTTCAGGCTGTTGTAGTCCCAGTGCTGATGAAGGGAGAGGGCGATGCCATACAGAAGGAGGCAGAGCATGTTGCAAGAAAGCTGGCATCCGCGGGAGTCAGGACAAAGCTCGATGCAAGGGACATCAGGCCAGGAAACAAGTACTACGAATGGGAGAGGAAGGGGGTTCCGCTGAGAATCGAGGTCGGAAAGAGGGAGACCGAAGAGAATTTCGTCACTGTGGTCAGAAGAGACAACGGCAGGAAGTCAAGAGTGGATGGAAAATCGCTGGCGGCTGAAGTGAAGAATATGCTTGAGAACATATCAGCGGATCTCCTTAAGAATGCTGTCAAGAAGGAGAAAGATCTCGAAAAGAGCGTAGACAATCTCAAGGATATAGGGCCGGGACTGAATGTAGTGTGGTGGTGCGGAAGTGAGACTTGCGGCAAGAGTATTGACGAGAAAACAGGATCCAGCATACTCGGCATACCGGAATGGAAAGTGACCGGAAGCGGGACCTGCATAGTGTGCGGGAAGGAGACTCAGACGAGGGCTGTTGTTTCCAGGCCCATGTGACTAATGCTCGGCAGGCTTCTTCCTGAACAGTATGGAACCGAGAAGACCGATTCCGACAAAGAACACCACAACCGAATAGACACCGTCGTTCCCTGAGGCAAACAGATTCCAGTCACCGTAAGCGTAGGCGTAGCCCCAGTAGAAGGAAAGACCGGTAACGAGCATCAGAACTGATCCTGCAAACTTTGCCTTCCTTCCGAAGCCCGCTTCAGCCATCTTCGACTCAATTTTGGGCGTGGTTAATAAACCTTCTTGTTCCATGCAATTGGCGCACACCCGCCAATGATGGAAAGTGTAAAAGCTGCAACAGCAATTCGCTTCCGGTCGTTGCAATGAAGAAAATGAGCGGCAATATCATGGCCGTAATACTGGATGACGGGGAGCATCCTGCTGAATCCCTGGTCAGTGCTTTGGAAGACGGGGGGATGGATTCGGCGCTTGTCATTTCCGGAATAGGCATGCTGCGTAATGCGCGCATAGGCTTCTGGAACGGATCGGAATACGAAATGAAAGATTTCAGAGAACCGAGGGAGCTGCTTTCAATGAGCGGTTCGGTGGCACTCCTTGACGGCAATCCATCGGTACATCTCCATGTTTCGCTGGCTGAAAGGGATCACAATTGTGCAGGCGGACATCTGGTCGACGCAGAAGTGAACAACATTAATGAAATCGCGATTGCATCATTTCCCTCCGGCAGCTTTGTGAGGAAGTACAGCGGGAGGACAAAGCTCAATATGCTTGATTTCACACAATGACGTATGCTGTCAGCTGCAATTGGCAAACATGCCGAAGTATGGAGGCATCTGCCTTTGCATGCGGAAATATCTGTTAAGGATGGGATAGATAGCCCAAAAGCCCTGATCGCTCTATCTTTCAGCGGAAACATATGGGAAGTAATTTAAAAGCCTGAACAGCAGTACATCTGAAACAGGAACATGGGAGTGACTGGAAAATGGGAAGAATGAACAGATTCATGAGGAATGGAAAGTCAATAATACTTGCATACGACCAGGGACTGGAGCACGGTCCAACTGACTTCGATTCAAGGAATGTGGACCCTGCCTTTGTCATAGACATAGCAAACAAAGGAGGGTTCGATGCATTTGCAGTGCAGAAGGGACTTGCAGAGAAGTATCATGAGCAGATAGAGGTTCCACTGCTTGTCAAGCTGAACGGAAAGACAAAGATTTATGAAAAAGAGCCAGTCGCAAATCAGAATTGCTCGGTGGAAAGGGCAATAAAGCTCGGTGCCTCGGCAGTGGGCTACACCATTTACATCGGCAGTGCGCATGAAGCGGAAATGATGAAGGAGTTCGGCAGCATAGAGGAGGAAGCGCATGACGCTGGCCTTGCAGTGGTCCTTTGGATATATCCGAGGGGCGAGTTTGTAAAAAATGATACGACAAGGGAGATGGTTGCCTATGCAGCCAGGACTGCTCTTGAGCTCGGCGCTGATGCTGCCAAGGTCAAATACACCGGCGACAGGGAGAGCTTCGCCTGGGTGGTAAAATCCGCTGGTGCAATACCTGTTTATATGGCAGGCGGCCCGAAGACAAAGAGCGAACTGGAATTCCTCGGACACGTATCCGCTGTCATGGAAGCAGGCGCTTCCGGTATTGCGGTCGGCCGGAATGTCTGGCAGAGCAACGATCCGCTGGGAACTTCAAAACTGCTCAACCAGGTAATAATCGACGGCAAGTCACCAGAGAAACTGCTCAAGACAGTGTGATCCAGTTGAAGATAGGCATACTGAACGGCGGAGGCGACTGTGCGGGCCTCAATGCAGTCTCGAGAGGTGTGCTGCGGGCAGCTGAGGCAGCGGGAGACACAGTGATTGGCATAAGGCGTGGCTGGGCCGGCCTGCTGGAAGGGGAATACGGGGAAATCAGGTACGCTGATTTCGAGGGACTTATAGGGACTGGCGGTACTGCACTCGAAACTTCCAGAACAAACCCGATGAAACGCCAGAACGGACTGGATGCTGTCGCCGAAAACATGAGAAACATGGGTCTGGATGTGCTGATCGCTGTAGGCGGGGACGATACTCTTGGTGTAGCGCGTGAGCTGTCGGCCAGGGGTGAAAAAGTGATTGGAGTGCCGAAGACCATTGACAACGATTTGGCCGGAACCGATTTTTCGTTCGGCTTCTTCACCGCGGTCGACGAGGCAATGAGAATGATTGAGAGCCTGCAGACGACAGGCCTTTCCCATTCCCGTATCATGGTTGTGGAAGTCATGGGAAGGGATGCAGGGTGGATCTCCCTGTATGCCGGCACTGCGGCAGGAGCGAACATGATACTCATTCCCGAATTCAGCGCTTCGCCCGAGGACGCGGTGAAGCTGGTGAAAGCGAGAAAAGATGCCGGTCACCGAAGCACTGTCATAGTGGTCGCCGAGGGGGTGAATCTCGTTCCAAGGGATAAGGTTGAAAAGGACGAATTCGGCCATGAACTGATAGCGAAGGCTCCGGGCGAGAACAATGCGGCCTATCTTGCAAGGTATATTGAGGAGAGGTCGGGGCTTGAAACAAGGTCTACAGTCCTCGGTCACACCATAAGGGGAACGAGGCCAAATGCGTACGACAGGGTAATGAGCACCAGGCTTGGAGTGAAGGCGGTGGATGCCGCTCATGGCGGCAGGTTCGGCGTAATGGTTGCCATCAGGGGGGCTTCTGTTTCAGAGGTACCGCTGTCTGAGGGGACGAAAAAGAAGTACGTGGATGAAGAAACCTGGAGGATATTCAGGCAGTTCTTTGTCTGAATCCGTCACGGAAACTCAAGCATCACTTTGCCGAACCTGCCATGCTCGTCCAGCCTTCTCATTGCGGAAGGCAGATCATCGAACTTGAACACGCTGTCAATCTGCGGAACGAGCTTTCTCCTCGCCGTCGCATGAACAACCTCTCTCATATCAGACCTTGAAAATGTGGTCGAGCCAATATACTCGACCTGCATCGAGTAGAGGTACAGGAGGCTGAGTTCGGACTTCACTCCCGTAAGCGTTCCGCATGTCACGTACCTGCCCAGCGGGGCAAGGGACTGGGAACTTGTATCGAAAGTCGCACTGCCAAGAGGATCCACGACAATGTCCGCCTGCACAATT
>JAJYOM010000143.1 GCA_021796175.1 Thermoplasmata archaeon | reverse complement strand
GGTATATCGCAGCACTGGGAGACAGGGATTACTCATTCGATCCCGGTCAGGAGATCAGCTACAGATACACTGCGGCCAGGTTCAGGAGAATGCTTGACGGTGCAAACCTGTTCTTTGCAAACGCGGTTGAAATGAAAATGGCGCTCAAGCTGATCGGCGCAGCCAGCGAAAGGAAACTCACAGATCACTGCAGCACGGTGATAAAGACAGAGGGAGCGAAGGGAACGGTCATAATCACGCCGGATGGAAAGACACTCGTTCCTCCATGCAGGGTAAGGAAGTATGTTGACACTATAGGAGCGGGCGATGCATTCAGGGCTGGCTTCTATGCAGCGATGGAGAAGAGCCACGGTCTGACGCAGTGCGTGGAGTTCGGAAACGCAATGGCATCCATTGCGATTGAGGGCGCAGGCGGAGTTGGATCTCTCGCTGATTACAGCAAGCTTGAGAAGAAATGGAAGTCGAACTACAGCTAGCGGAAATCGAATACTATCTATATTCCACATATTTTTCGATTTGCATGGTTATGGGAAAAACAGTTGCAGATCTGCTTGTGGAGAAACTGGCAAAATGGGGAGTCAGGAGGGTTTACGGCGTTCCCGGCGATGCGATAAACACAATAATTGATGCAGTCAGAAGAAGCGGTGATATTGAATTCATACTTGTCAGGCATGAGGAAGCAGGTGCGTTTGCTGCATCCGCTGAAAGCAAGCTCACCGGACAGCTTGCAGCCTGCGTCGGTACATCGGGCCCCGGCGCCATACATCTTCTCAACGGCCTGTATGAGGCGAAGACTGCCGGAACACCGGTCATAGCTCTGACTGGCCAGGTGGACTCGGACCTGATAGGCACAGACTATTTCCAGGAAGTGGACATTGTTAGGCTCTTTTCGGACGTTTCCGTGTACAATCAGAGAATCGCGTCTCCGGCTGATGCACCCGCTGTCATAGAGACTGCCTGCAGGGAGGCGGTGACCAGGAGGGGCGTTGCACATATCTCGTTTCCTGTAGACCTGCCGAGGGGTGAAGTGCCACGGAAGACTGCGGAAAGGGAGATTGATTACTGCCGGGCTGTCCCTGTTCCTGCGCCGGAAGATCTGCAGAAGGCTGCAGACCTGCTGAACTCATCCGGGAAGGTGGCCATTCTGGCAGGAGGTGGCTCAAGGCTTGCGCGGGATGAGATCATCAGGCTCTCGGAAACGCTCGCAGCCACAATCACGGTGACATTGCCCGGAAAGGGCGCAGTTCCCGACAGTCATCCCAACTGCCTCGGAGGTATTGGATTTCTCGGCACAAGGCCGAGCCAGGATGCAATGGAGGAGGCGGATACGCTCATCATGATTGGCACCAGCTATCCATACAGGCAGTTTCTTCCGGAAAGTGCCAGTGTTATCCAGATTGATATAAATCCAGAAAATATCGGCAAGAGAATGCCTGTGGATGTCGCTCTGTTCGGAGATGCAAAAATGGCACTCCGTCAGCTCATCCCGCTGCTCAATAGAAGGTCGGAGAGCAAGTTCCTGGACAAATACCGCACAAAGATGAGCGAGTGGAGGGAAAGACTGGACGGCGAGTGCGCGGACAAGGCTGTTCCGATAAGGCCCCAAATCGCCGCAAGGGCGCTGCAGAAGGTGCTGCCAGAGGATGCCATCGTCTGTGTAGATGTTGGAAACGTCACAGTCTGGATGGCACGCTACTTCAATGCCGAGAACCACAGATTCGTATTCTCGCCCTGGCTGGGATCTATGGCGGTTGGCCTGCCTTCCGCCATTGGCGCGAAACTCGCCTATCCGGAAAAGGCTGTTGCTGCATTTGCAGGCGACGGTGGCTTCACAATGCTGATGGGGGACTTCTCGACCGCTGTGAAATACAAACTGCCGATACTGGTTGTTGTAATAAACAACGGCATACTCGGAATGATCAAGTTCGAACAGGAAATAATGGGGCATCCCGAGTTCGGCATAGAATTCCATAATCCCAACTACGCAGAATTTGCAAAAGCGTGCGGCGGCTTCGGCATAAGAGTGACAGAGCCCGGGCAGCTGGAGGATGCGATGAGGCAGGCATACAATTCCGGCCAGCCCGCTATCGTGGAGGTTATGGCGGAGAGGAACGAAAGGCCCATGCCGCCCAGGATTGCGCCTTCGACAGTCTTCCACTATGCCACGGCACTCTTCCGGGAGAAATTCGATCTGTGATGAGCATATCACAGCAGTAGAGGCCTGATGACTGTTGTGCTGCAGCCTCTGGAATCCCTGACTGTCGCAGTCACCACGCATCTGCCCTTCCTTTCGGTGACAATCGAAGCAGTTCCCGAGGCGAAATCTGTGAAGTCCCCGGATATCTTTCTTCCATTGGTGTTTCCGTTCTGAAACTCAAGATTCATCTTCGCAGCCGAAATTATTCCAATCCCTTCTTCATCGGCAACTATGGATACTTCAGCTCCATGCTTCAGCTTTTTCACGGTTAACTTCACGGATGGCGGCAGCATAAGCTTCGCACAAATACCGGACTGCGACGGATTGTATGGTGAAACCTCTAATTGCCGCCTGACGGCATAAAATCGTTTCCCGACAGCCGATACATCGCGGGCGCCCGAATCTTCAGCAGCGGGCGTGAACTCGGCACTGTTTTCCACGTAAGCGAACTGAAGGTGCCCGTCGGGCAGTAATGAAATATTTTCTTCACAATTGAGCTCCTTTAGCCCTAGTGCCTGTCGGATGCCCGTTTCCACGCCCTTCCATATGTTGCCTGAAACGCAAACAGAGAGAAACAATGGGCGGCTGCCTGCATTTTTCCTGCCGGCCATATTATTGAGGCGCTTCATTGTTGTGCTGACAGCCGTACTGTTTGAGTCTGCTGCAATCCAGCGCCTTCCATTCGCCATCGCCACTGCAGGCGTGGTGCCGCTTCCGCAGAAGAAGTCGGCAACTGTGTCTCCAGGGGAGGAGGATGCGCGTACAATCGTCTCCAGCAGTCTTGAGGGTTTCTGTGTCGGGTAACCCAGCCTTTCTCTTGCCTGGCTGTTTATAATCGGTATGTCCCAGACATCTTCAGGCACCTTTCCCAGTGAGTTAAGCTTTGTTGGACGGCCGAACGATATTATTCCAAGCTCTCCTTGCCTTATCGTCCCCTTGCTGTAGGAAACCCTCACAGCATCAAGATTGAACTTGTGCCTTCCCGCACGCTTGGCGTACAGAAGGATGGTGTCGTGCTTCTTCTTGAACCTGTCACGGACGGTGCCTGCCGGATCCTTGTAGTGCCATATCACTTCATTCAGAAAGTTGTCATAACCGAACACACTGTCCATCATGACCTTGGCATAGTGCGATGCGTGCCAGTCAAGATGCAGGTAGATGCTGCCGCTGTCCTTCAGCAGCCTCTTCATCTCGGTAACTCTTGACCTCAGCCAGGCGATATAGCCAGCCAAGCCGACATGCCATACATCACTGAACACCGTGGCGCCTGTGCTGTCGTAGAGATGACCAAACTCCCTGTTTGTGAAGAACGGAGGATCGGCATAAATCAGGTCTATGCAGCGTTCCGGCAGCGCACGCATTGCGGCAAGGTTCTCACCCCAAATCAGCAAATTCCTCTTCCCGATGCTTCCACTGAAAGGACGGCCGTTCCAAATCAGCGGAGGGCGAAAAAATACTGATTCTGGGGAAAGCAATTGAGATTCAATGTCTGCGTCACCGTTCGAAGCGTTTCCCTTCTGACACTGCATGGTTCTCAGCCCCGTCACATAATCCACCGCATGCAAATCAAATGATGCATGATGGCGAGTCAAGTGCACTTCGGATGATTCCCATCGCCCTTTTTTCGTTTTCCGTGATGTATCCGAGTAGATGCAATAGAAACGATATAATTAAGAACAGTGCTATAGTTACACTCCATGAGGCGAAGTTGATGGCAGTCGGTTTTGTTCTGATAAGCACCGCACCTGCAAAAGAGCACGAGGTATACAACGAACTCCTGAAAGTGAAGGAGATCGTTGAGCTTCACCCACTCTTCGGCGAATATGACCTGATAGCGAAGATAGAGGCGGAGGATTTCAACCTCCTTGGTCAGGTCGTAGTCGACAAGGTAAGGGCCGTTCCCGGTGTCATAGACACGAAGACGCTGACCGGGATAAAGTTTTAAGTAACAATGGAAATTGAGGGGTTGGAACTTAAATGATACTCGAAAGTACTATTTTCCTTGCACAGGCAAATGCGATACCCACCGAGAATGCCGGGAATTTCATAACAATCCTGCTGCTCACATTCAGTATATTCATGATCCTTGCAGGCGCATTCACATCCTATTTCGGGACGGGCAAGAGCAGGGCGGTCGGCGCTGTGCTGCTTGTGGTTGGCATTGTGGTGGCGGTTGCGTGGCAGATCGGAA